>JAVJRE010000003.1:440000-460387 GCA_040218575.1 Alphaproteobacteria bacterium
GCAGCGGTGTCTTGGGCAATACATCGCGGGCAAACATCATGCTGCCCCAGCCGATATGGCCGAAGACAATATCTGGCGGGCCTTCCTGACGGACCAATGCATCAAGTGTTGTGGCTGCTTGTAAGCCAAGTTCCTGATGATAGTTGGCAAAGGGCGTTGATGGGGGTGGGGGTGTTACGCGCTGGCGAACTGTTCGAATCCCGGGCAGCCGGACATTCATTGTTTCGCACAGAAAGGTAACCTGCCATCCGGTATTCGCCAGATGACAGGCTAGATGTACGAACTGTCCCGGCCCATTACGATGGACAAAGACAATTTTCATCGGCGATTTCGGACTTCTGGTGTCGGGAGGGCGCTATTCATCGGGATGCCGCCATAACGGAGAGTTTGCGTCCAGAATTCTTCCAGCCGGCGTAGGGTGCGTAAGGCCGTCTCCATTTCCTGTTGGTCTTCAAGATTGCTGGCCAGTGCATCGTGATATTCTTCGTGAAACTCATGCAAAGCTTCACAGAGTTCATGGCCCTTGGTGGTTAGTTTGATCCGTGCGGAACGCCTGTCACGCGCCATGATCTGGCGTTCGACATAGCCCGAATCGGCAAGCTGTTTAAGGTTATAGGATGCGTTCGATCCCATGTAATGGCCGCGATCAAGAAGATCACGCACCGAGAGTTCATCTTCGCCAATGGTGAACAGCAGCGCCACTTGCGCGGGGCTGATATCATCCTTGCCAAGTCGAATAAGATCTACCCGAAGCAGATCCGCAAACCGCCGATATATGCGCTCGACAGTGTTTGCCAGTTCAAGATGAGTGACGGTCATATTGTCCGATCCGTTATCTGGTCCCAAGCGAGAGTTGATGCCAAGCCCTTTGGACTAAGCACAATTATCGTGTGGGGGAAGATAACGGGACGTGGATCTTGAACATTTTTCCGCACGTCCCTTACTTCCCACAGTTTTGCTCGTAGTTAAGAAGTATTTCGAAAGTGTTTTTATTTTTGAAATACTTCCATTATTTTGTTTTTACATTGCCAAATCATCAACATGAGATCGACATATTTAAATTTATTGTAGAACATCATGTCATCGCAACTATGTGAGTAGATTGCGGAAAAACTATGACTTTTGATTAATTGGATGAAAATCAATGCATTTTGGCCGCAAGAAGCTGGCAAAACCCGCAGAAACCAAGGACGCGAGATCGGAACTTGATGCCGGCTCAGTGATCAGAGAGGTCCGGTTCACGTTCGTGCGCGGACTGGGTTGGGCCGGCTTTATGAGCGGCTTTATCAATGTGCTGCAACTGACAGTCCCGCTGTTCATGCTGCAAGTGCATGACCGGGTTATTAACAGTCAAAGTACCGATACGCTTTTGCTGTTACTCGCAATTGCTGTTGCCGCGATCATTTTGTACGGCATCCTTGATTTCCTGCGCGCACTTGTGTTTCAGGAAATGGCCAAATCGCTTTTGCGTCGCCTGAACTTGCCTGCCATTTCGGCGGCAATGCGCGTCGCCCTTGAAAAGGGATCCTTGCACGGAACACAGGTCCTGCGCGATCTGTCGGACCTGCGTAATTTCATCACCGGCACGACGATCAGTGCGCCGCTCGAAGCAATCTGGTCACCGATCTTTTTGGGCGTGATGTTCGCGCTGCATCCCTATTACGGGATTGCCGGGCTGGTCGGGGTTTTGCTTCTGGTCGGGCTTAGCCTGTTGGGTGATTTGCTGGTGCGTCAGGTCACAAAGGAAGGCACGGACGCCAATTTGCGTAATATCGGCGATATCGGATCGACCGTTTCAAACGCCGAAGCAATTGAAGCAATGGGCATGTTGCCTGCACTTTCGATGCGCTGGCGTCAGTCGCAGATCCATGCCAGCGAGCTGCTTGATATCGGCAATATGCGCAGCAAGGGCATGTACAGCATCACGCGATCCGCACGGTTTGGCTTGCAGATCCTTGTTCTGGCAATGGGGGCTTATCTTGTCATTCGTGGCGAAACCTCGCCCGGTGCGATGATTGGCGGCACGGTCATTATGGGGCGTTTGCTGTTGCCATTTGACAATGTGACGCGCGACTGGCGCGGATGGGTTAGTGCGCTGTCGTCATGGAAGCGAATCCGCTTGATGCTTGAAGAAAGCCAGTCGGAGCGCGAAATCAAACCAACCCCGCGTTCCGAAGGGCCACTTGTTGTCGATAATCTGGTCTATGCGGTGCCCGGATCAAATGTGCCGGTTCTGCGCGGGATCAATTTTGAATTGCTGCCCGGTGAAATTCTTGGCGTGGTCGGGCCGTCGGCCGCGGGTAAATCAACCCTGTCGCGCGTACTGGTCGGGGCGGCCAAACCCGCAGCAGGTGGTGTTTATCTTGACGGCCACAGTACCTATTTGTGGGAGCGCGGTTCGTTTGGCGACATGGTTGGCTATCTGCCGCAATCGGTGTCGCTTCTGAACGGGACAATTCGCGAAAATATAAGCCGGATGCGCGATGCGAATCCGCGCCGTGTCATCGATGCGGCCCGTGCGGCCGGTGTCCATGAAATGATCGGGCGGCTGCCGCTTGGCTATGACACACCGATTGGTGCCGGAAGACATACACTGTCAGGCGGGCAGCAACAGCGTATTGCGCTGGCACGTGCGCTGTATGGCTGGCCGCGTCTTCTGGTTCTTGATGAACCCAATGCCAATCTTGATGCCGAGGGCGAGGCATCCCTGATCCGGGCGGTTCGGCAGGCAAGCGACGCCGGGGCGATGGTTGTTCTGATCGCGCATCGCCAAAGCATCATGCAATACGCCGACAAGCTGCTTGTGATGCAGGATGGCCGGGTCAAACAGTTCGGTGAGCGAACCGATGTGATTCGCAGCATGACCAAGGATGATGAAGACATTAAATCCCTGCCTGCTGTGAAACGCAGCCGGCAAAATGGAGGTGCGGCATGACCCGTGTCATCAATGCCGACGATGGCGGTGCACTTATTCCGACCGAAGATCCGCAAATCTCCTGGCATCAGATTCTCGAAGAGGAACGCCAGGCTTCACGCCAAAGTCTGCGCAAACCGATCATTGCCGGGCTTGCTGTTATCATCCTTGGGTTTGGTGGCTTTCTGACCTGGGGCTTTACCGCCGAGCTTGATAGTGCGGCTGTCGCCACCGGTTCGGTGATTGTCGACTCCAAGAAAAAGGTCGTGAACCACTATGAGGGCGGCATTCTCAAAAAGCTGCTGGTTGAAGAAGGCGAAAAGGTCACGGCGGGGCAGACGCTGGCGCTGCTGGACGGGACACGTAGTGAATCCGAACTTGGGCAACTGCGTGGGGAGCGATTCGGTCTGATGGCCAAACTGGCACGGCTGCGTTCTGAGCAGCGTGGTCAGGAAAGCATCTCCTTTGCGCAGGAGCTTGTCGCAAGTGACGAACAATATGTCGCCGATATCCTAAGTGATGAGCAAAGCCTGTTTAGCAAGCGCAAGGAGGTTTATGCCGCCAAGCGCAACGCACAGGCAAAACAGATCCAACAGTTTGAAGCCGAGGCACAGGCACTGGAATCGCAAATCGATGCCCGGACCCGTCAGGAAAAGCTTGTTGCCGAGCAGCTTCAAGGCATCCGGCAACTGGCAGACAAGGGTTTTGCAACACGGACCCAGCTGGTTGAAGTAGAAAACAACTGGTCAGACCTTGTCGGGGATATGGGCGAGTTCAAGGCGCAAAAAGCCGCCGCCCAGCAACAAAAGGCCGAGGCGGAAATCAATCTCGCCTCGATTGAAATGGAATGGCAAAGCGACATCGCCACTGAAATTCAGGAAGCCCAGATTGCCCTGAATGATGTCACGCAACGTATTCGTGCCAGTCAGGACGTGCTTAACCGTCTTGAGGTCAAAGCACCGCAAGGCGGAACTGTGGCCAACATCCAGATCAGAACACCCGGCGGTGTGATCAGCCCGGCAGAGCCCATCATGGATATCATCCCCGAAGACGAACCGCTTGTGATCGAAGCACGGATCAACCGGCAGGATATCGACTCGGTCCATGTCGGATCAAAAGCGCAGATTCGCCTGACGGCTTATAGCCAGCGGCGCCTTGCCCCGCTTGAAGGTGAAGTGCTTTATGTCGCACCTGACCAGACTGTCGACGAGCAGCGCGACAGTTCCTATTACATTTTGCGCGCGGCGATCGCACCAGAAGAGCTGGCAAAACGCGAAGGGATCAAATTGCGGCCCGGGATGCCGGCAAATATTCTGGTTCTCAAAACCCCGCGCAAGGCAATTGACTACCTTATCGACCCGATTGTCCAGAGCATGGACCGGGCTTTCCGCGAAGAATAAGCGGCCTGAAAAGGGTATCGTACAAACAAGGCTGCCCCGTTTTGCAACGGGTGCAGCCTTTTTCTTGCAAATATTGATTGAAATTCAAACTAAATAAAAACAAAACAAAAATGAATATTGTTTAAATATTATATCAATAATTACTGTAAACTTTTAAGTAAGTCATAATGTTGACAAAATAATACCATGACAATACCATCCATAAAATAAGTAAAAGAATGTAGTCTTTCTGAGTGGCCGTTCTGGTTCGGTGCTCAGATTGACCGGAGGGAGCGGCCATCCTCTCGTGAGGGAAACATCCCCGCGATGTCAGTAATGTTAGGACACGAAGGAGGATTACATGGCAACTCTCGAAGGCGGCGCCTTTGATGATGCGCTTCTCGGATCTCGTTTCAGTGACGTCATCTTTGGACGTGGCGGAGACGATACTATCTTCGGACAGGGCAATGACGACGTGCTGTTTGGCGAAGAAGGCGATGATGCCTTGTTCGGCGGATCGGGCGACGATGTTGCGCTTGGTGGCGAAGGAAATGATGTCCTGTTTGGTGGATCGGGTGACGATGCACTGATTGGGGGCGACGGCAGCGACCTTTTACTAGGTGGCTCCGGTGAAGACGTTCTGTCAGGTGGTGCGGATTCCGATACCATTCTTGGCGGTTCGGACAATGACGTTCTCGACGGCGGATCAGGAAGCGATATCCTGATCGGCGGTGCAGGTGACGATATCGTACTTGGCGGTGCCGGGGACGATGTCATGCTTGGTGGCTCTGGGAATGATGTTCTCCAGGGTGGCGAAGGTGACGACGTCATGCTTGGCGGCTCCGGGGACGATGTCCTCGATGGGGGCGCAGGCGACGATCTTCTGTCAGGTGGTTCAGGTGGAGATACATTCGTATTCTCCGGCGGCGGCGGCAACGACGTTGTTCTGGACTTCCATGCTGGCGACGACATGCTTTCCATTAGCAGCAACATTAACGACACCGGCATTGAAAGTGCCGATGACGTTGCTGCGCGTGCAACGCAAGTTGGTGCCAACACGGTTATTGACCTTGGTAACGGTGATTCCATCACCCTTAACAATGTCGATGCAGAAGACGTACAGGGCGATCCGGATAGCTTCTTTAGCGTCCAGTAATCCGACGAAGGGCGTCCGCAGTTGCGGCTGCGGACGTTTCGTCCTGAACTTCAAGTTAAGTGAAAGATGATCATGCTTGAATTTGCTTCGTCCGATGCTGTGCGGACGACCGGCGAAGCGCCGGACGTTTGTCTGCTCAACCCCGAAACTTTGATGCTGATCTGGGATACGCCGACCCGTCTGTGGGAGGTTCCCCGGCTGGAAACAGCTGATGGTCACGCGATTTCACCGCAGGCGACTTTGCGTCTTCCGCTCAATAGCGGGGGAACCCGGTTACTGCGTGTAATCCGCCGTCCCAAGGACGAACCGGTTTCGTTTCTGGCCGAGGCGGGCACACTTGGCCGCAAGGACGAAATCACCGTTGAACCCGATGGTGATTTTGAATTCGCCAATGCTTCTCTACTGGTTTCCAATGTGACGCCAGCGGGTCGTTTATCGCTGGTCTCGACGCTGCTTGGCATGTGGGCAAGCATGTTCCGTCTGCGTCTGAGCAAAAGTTACAACCGTTTCCTTAATGATCTGGTTTCCGAAATTGTTGAACGTCCGCAGCGCGCCCAGGCGCTGGCAAAACTGTCAGACCAGAAAATGCTGGTTGCAGCCGGGCTGCCGGAAGCTTTCAACGATATCGAAGCCGTTTTTATTGTTTCCCCGTCTGGTTTCCGCCGTCTGGCATTGTTGCCGCACACCAGTCATCGCGGGCCGCGCGGGCAGAATCTTGCCTATATGATTGCTGATCGTGCCGGAACCGAAGACGGTGCCTATCTGGTGGTGACCGGCGTGCGGACCTTGGCCATTCGCAAACTTGCCAGTACGACGAACCTGCCATCCCTGTCGCGCTGGTGGCAGACGCGTGGCAAGTCTGATGCGGACCTGCGCGAATATATTATTGGCGCGCTTGCACGGTCTGACATGAAGGCCAGCAAGGCCGCGATTGAATTTCAACTTCGTTGCCCGCTTTCCAGCCAGCGCGTTGCAGGGGGCGGGTCACTTCCCAGCGGTGAAGTCGATCTTGCCGTTACAACAGCACGCGGCACCCTGATCGGGGGGTGGTACCGTGATCCTGTCAACATGATCGCAAGTATCGATCTTCTTGATAGTGATGGTGCAGCCCATCCATTTGGTGATGGTTTCTATCGCTATTCCGGCAATGTCCAGGACGAAGATCAGACAGTTCCTGCAACCGGGTTTGTCGGGTTTTATGAAAACATCCAAAGCCCTGTACCGATCCTGCAGCCGCGAAGCGTGATGCGCCTGACATCGGGAAACCGTCATTTGATGGTGCCACCGGCTCAGCCGATTGACGTGGCCGAGGCGCGTGCGCGGATTTTGCGCGCCGTGCCGCCGCAACACCTGACCGACGAGATCATCGAAAACTGTCTGGCCCCGGTTATTGGGGATTTGCAGCAAAAACTGATGGGCGCTGCAACAGTTGATCGCGTCATCGAAATGGGCGTTTCGCATGCTGACCCGGATGTTTCGATTATTGTGCCGCTTTACCGGGTCCTTGGTTTCTTACGCGCGCAAGTTGGTGCCTTTGCCTGCGATCCTTGGGTGGCGGCCAATTGTGAACTGATTTATGTGCTGGATTCGCCCGAACAGGCCGAAGAATGTGAACATCTTCTGCGGGGGCTGCACATTTTATATGGCATCCCGGTCCGTTTGGTCGTGATGACACGAAATGGTGGCTATGCGCGGGCCTGCAATGCCGGGGCGCAAAACGCCCGCGCCCATCTTCTGGCGATGCTTAATTCCGATGTGATCCCCCATACGCCCGGCTGGGCGCAGGGGCTTGCATCGAAAATGGGTGGTCCCGACGAAGTTGCCGCCGTTGGGCCGAAGCTTCTGTTTGAAGATGGCTCCATCCAGCATGCAGGCATGTATTTCGCACAAAGCGAAAGCGGTAAATGGCTGAATTACCATTACCACAAAGGCATGCCCGACCAGTACCGCGATGCCAATGTTGAACGATCAGTTCCGGGGATTACCGGCGCATGCATGATGTTGCACCGTGACGCGTTTGAATCAGTCGACGGGTTTAGCGAGGATTACGTAATCGGTGATTACGAAGACAGTGATCTTTGCCTGAAAATCCGTAAAGCCGACTTTGACATCAAATACATCCCCGATGTCAGCCTTTACCACTTTGAACGCAAGTCGATCTCGACCCATGTCGATTACATGCGCGGCGTCGCTGCCGAATATAACGCATGGCTTCATGCTGCGCGTTGGCGCGGGATGCTTGAAGACATCCATGCCAATGGTGTTCCCCAGCAACGTTCAACTGCAAAATCCAAACAGGGAGCCGCGGCATGAGTCAGGTCTTAGCCTTGTCCGAACATCAATCCCCGGCCGCCAATTCGTTAGATGAAACGCATCTCGACTGGTTGTGTGAACAGATCATCGCTAATCATTTTCTGCCGGTGCCGCCTGAAGAAGCCGTCTTTGTCGGTGATGGCGATTACCGGATGATCGGCGCGGAATTTCTTGGTCATTTCGTTCGCCGTGCCGGTTTGAAACCGACCGATGATTTTCTTGATATCGGGTGCGGAATTGGTCGGATTGCGGTGCCGCTTACCCAGTTTCTTGATCCGAATGAAGCGATCTATCGCGGGCTTGATCCAGTGGCAAACGGGATTGAGTGGTGCAAACGATCGATCACACCGTTCTATCCGAATTTCCGGTTCGAAGCGCAGGACATCAAGAACGCGCTTTATAACCCCGAAGGGTCCATCGGCGGACGCGGCATGCGATTGCCTTTTCAGGATGGAACGTTCGATTTCACGGCAATGATTTCGGTGGCAACCCACCTGCCGCCGGAAGAAGTCGAAACCTATTGTTCCGAGGTGTTTCGCGTGCTGCGTCCGGGCGGTCGGATATTCCTGACAGCATTCATCATTCGGCATGAAGATGATCCGGCAAAATCGGGAAGTGATGCCCGCCTGTCCGGTTTTGAAAAGGCGGATGGTCAACCGTGCTGGTATTTGCGCGGTGAAAACCCGATGGCGGCTGTCGGTTTTGATGATGCGTTTATCGACAATGCCCTGACGGCATCCGGCTTTGAAATCCGGACAAAAAGCTTTGGCAATTGGCGGGGCGAACCCGGTGAACACTATCAGGACATTCTGATTGCCGAAAAACCACGGAGATCCGCATGAACCCCCGCATTATGGTGCTTGCGCACAATCATCCTGATCTGCATCCCGGTGGGACGGAAATCTTCGCCCATGATCTTTTTCATGCTTACAAACGGGCGGGATGTGATGCCCTGTTTGTCGGGGCGACAAACGATGTCCATCGTGAACGCCGCCCGGGAACCAGTTTTCAGGCAATCAATGATGCCGGTGATGAGATGTTGTTCTGGGCTGGGCATTTCGACCGGTTCAACATGTCGCAAACCGATCTTTACGCCGTGGCACCGGACTTTACCCGCCTGCTGAAAGACTGGGACCCGGATGTTGTGCATATCCACCATCTGGTTCTGTGGGGCATTGAATTGCCGATGTTGATCCGTCGCGTTTTACCGCATTGCCGGATCGTCATGACCCTGCACGATTATTATCAGATCTGTCCGAATGACGGGCTGATGATCCATCGGACCACCCGGAAACGCTACAGCAAGGCGGACGCGGTTGGCCGGTTCTGTGGTCTTGACGGTTTTACCTCGGATCAGTTCGCGATGCGGTCGGTCAATCTGCGCAATCATTTGCGTGTTGTCGACCAATTCATATCACCCAGCGAGTTCCTCAAGGAACGCTATGTCGATTGGGGTATCGCCCCGGAAAAGATCGCGGTTGTGCGCAACGGTCGTCTGCCGGTTCCCGCCGCGCCAAAACGCGATATGGGGCCGGGCATGCCCAATGTGTTTGGTTATTTCGGCAATCTCAATCCCTGGAAGGGGGCGGATGTATTGCTTAAGGCCAGCCAGATGCTGGTTGAAGACGATGTTGATTTCCATCTTCGTATCCATGGCGACATCCTGTTTCAGACCACCGAATTTACCGAGCGGATGGAAAATCTTTTCACCGCAACCGGCCGACAGGTTCATCGCCTTGGCGCCTATGAGCGTCAGGACATTGCCGATCTGATGGCGCGTGTCGATTGGGTCGTTGTGCCGTCGATCTGGTGGGAAAATGCCCCTCTCGTCATTCAGGAAGCTTTCCAGCATGGCCGGCCAGTGATCACCAGCGGCATCGGCGGCATGGCTGAAATGGTGCGTGATGGTCATGACGGAATACATGTTCGCCCGGATGATCCGGCGGATCTGGCGCGCGTCATGATGGACTGCGCAACCAATCCCAAACTTTGGAAAAAACTGTCAGGTCACGTCCGTGCACCGGCGGCGATTGACGATGTCGCCCAGGAACATTTGACAATGTTTCGCCGGTTGATCCGCCCTGATTTTGTTGCCGCTTGATTCTACCCAGGAGGGCTCTATGGCACTCGCCGAAAAACAGACGGTCGAAGACAATGCCCAACCGGCAGCCACACACCCGGCTGCCCCGATAGATGCAAAATCAGCGACACCGACCCTTGAAGGACGGGTTGATGCCATCGATCAGAAACGGCTGTTTGGCTGGGTCTGGTCGCCGGAACGTCCCGATGCACGCGTTGAAGTCGTTATTCGTCTGAATGGTCATGCCTTGCTGCGTGTCTCGGCGGAAAATGAACGCGTTGATTTGCGACGCAACGGTATTGGTGATGGCAAACACGCCTTTGAGGCCGAGTTGCCTGATGCGGCAATGGCCAATGTCGAAAGCCTTTCGGTATGCGCGGTCATCCCTGAAACCAGTGAAGAAATTGATCTGAAGATCCCGTCACAAAGCGAACAGGAAGCGCACACTGCGCTTAATGCGCCACTTGGCAAAATCCTGGATCGGCTCGACCGGCTTTTGGCGGCACAACACATCCTGCAGAATGGTCAACGTGAAGCGGCCAAACGTTTGGTCAGCGCGTCAAAGCGGATGGACGAACTGGCATCAGCTGATGACGGGATCGAGGCCGGTGTTCGGCTGGTGCGTAGCGGTCAGGAAGAACTTTCAAGCCGTGTCGATGAACTCGAAGTGTTTCTGGTTCGCTTCGACAAGTCACTGGGCGGGTTTGACGAACGGCTGTCGGTTTTAACCGCACGTCATACCAATGACCTTAGAACGCCGCTTCTGGTTCTGTCATGCCTGATTGGTGTGACCGCAGGGCTGGCGATCGGCGCCTTTGTCTGGTGATCGCAAGAACATGACGCATTTCACACTGCAAACGACACATAGCCGGAAAAACGGCAAACACCGTAAACACAAGGAGGCCCGGGCATGAACGAAACTGATGGAATGCCTTTGGATGGTAGGACTGTCGTCGCCGCCTTGGTCGATGAAGGTCTGGCGCTTATGGTCGGAGTCGGCAATGCCCTGCCTGCCACGATTGATATTTATCTCAACAGCCAGACAGATGCCAAAGTTCAGGCATCCGTCATCAGTTGGCGGCGCAATGAAACCGATCAGGAAAATGCTTATGGTTTCGTTGCCCTGTTGCCGATGAAGGATGTATCCCAGCGTCGCCTGAAAACGGCCTTGTTCCGTGGTGCGGGCAAACCCCGGGAATACCGGATTGAAAACCGTCAGCAGCGCATTGAATCCATTCTTTCCTCGGTTGCGGATCAGTCCGGTCCTGCATTTGCCACAGTCATTGACGGTGTGATCGAAGCCCTGCTTGCCGGGGACCCGGACAAGAAGCGCCTGCGCAAGGTGGCCGCCCTGGTTCAGATCGCAGCACGCAGCAACGGCTTTATCGAGGTTCTTGGCGGCCTTGAAGAAGGTGATGTCTATATTCAGGGTTGGTCAAGCGACTTCCCTGTCGGGCGGACCCGTGTGATTGCTATGGACGACGCGCCGATACTGGCTGAACTGACCAGTGCCGATTTTCAGCGCGATGATCTTGGCGACGAAGCATCCGGTGTGACCGGGCTTATGATGGGTGAAAAGCCGATCAATCCCGGCAAGCTCAAACGGGTTTATTTCCGGGGACGCGAAGGCTGGTATTCCATCGAAGTCTACCAGCAGCGTGTTCTTGTCGCGCCGCCCGATGTCCCGGCCCATATCCGCTCAGTTCTTGATCGGGTGCGTGCGCCGGAAAATATCCTGAATAAGTTGCAAATGGCCGCACATCGGTTTGATGGTCGCGACACAGTGTCGGAACTTGATCGGCCTGTTCGGATCGGGATTGATTTCTCGCTTTTGATCGAAGGCAGCGGGGTCTTGATTTCGGGCTGGATGCTGGACCCGGATCGTTCGGCTGAGAATGTCATGCTGCGGGTTGGCGGGGAAGCTGTTCGCATTGATGATCACTGGACGCGACAATCGCGTGCGGATGTCACCGGGGCCTTTGCCAATGATCCTATGTTTTCGGGGCTTAATCCGGCGCGGAACAATCATGGTTTCCTTGTTTTTTGCCCGCTTGAAGACATCCCGGCATCCGATCAGCCGGTATATCTTGAACTTGGTCTTTCTGATGCATTCCCGGTTTATTGCCCGTTAAACCCGACCCGCGCATCAGCGCGTCAGGCTCTGTCACGGGTCTTGCCGTCACTTGATCCGCGTTCGGTTACGGCATCCAACAGCATTGAACGCCAGTTCGGGCCGATGTTGCAGGGCATGACAGCCCAAAACCCCTATGCGGTCGATACCCACGATATTGGCGATTTTGACGAAGATGCACCGGTCACGCTGGTGGTGGGTGTTGATGACACCATCAATGATATCGGCGTGACCATCGCCCTTCTGGGGCTTGATCAGGCAACCCGTCATTTGCCGATTGTCATTGCCGGTCCGGTTGAAAGTTTTGATCAGGTTGGCAGCGATATGCTGCGCCTTGCAGCCTTTTACAAACTCAATACCCGGATCGTCTTTGCCGAAGGGGTCGAGGATTTCTGTGACGCGCTCGAAGTCGGGGTTTCCGCAACCAATTCGGAAACCGTCGCTCTCGTATCGGCCCACATTCTGCCACGCGATGACGGCTGGTTTGATCAGCTGCTTGCGGCCTATCGCAAGCGCGGCAGCAAAGCATTGGTATCGCCAACAATCCTGTTTGAAGACGATTCCGTGCGCTGGGCGGGTACATGGATCGATGGCGATGCCAAGGGCGGACAATATCTGTCGGATCGTTACGTTGGCTATCCGTGCGCGGTACTTGCCGATGCCGAACCCGAAGAAGTCAGTGCCGGGACGCTGGAATGCTGCATCCTGCCGCGTAAGGCATTTGTCGATATTGAAGGGTTCACCCGTGGCTATATCGGCCCGGCTGAAAAAAGCCTCGACCTTGCGCTGAAGCTGCGCATGGCGGGCACGCCATCCTTCTGGATCCCCGAAGTAGAAGTACTGGGCAGCGAACAATCCATAAGCAACGCCCCTGCCTGGGAGGAACTTTCGCATCGTCTTGACCGCTGGGCGTTTGATCGCCGCTGGTCATTGGTCGTCTCAAACCTGCGGAGCCACAACAATGCCGTCGACTGATTTGCGTGTCCTCGTAATTTCGCATGGCCATCCCAGCATCTCGCTGGGCGGGGCCGAAGTGGCCTCATACAACCTTCATAAGGGTTTAAACGCCATCGAAGGGGTGGAAAGTTTCTATCTTGCCCGTGTTGGTAACCCAGTGCCGCGCCATGGTGCATCCGCATTGATGAGCCTGCGTCAGAAGGACAATGAAATCCTGTATCACGCGGAGAACTATGATCATTTCCTGCTGTCAAATGGCAGTACGGATGAAATTGATCGTGATTTCCTGCGTTTCGTGCGGGATTACGAACCCGATGTGGTTCATTTCCATCACTATCTTGGCCTTGGGCTTGAGACGATCTATGCGATCCGCGAAGCCCTGCCCGAAACGGCGATATTCTTCACATTCCACGAGTTTTTGACCATCTGCCATAACCACGGACAGATGCTCAAAAGCGGTGGGACCAAGCTGTGTAACCGGGCAAGTCCGATCGAATGCAACGGGTGTTTCCCCGACATTTCACCGGCATCCTTTCTGCGCCGGGAACGGTTCATCAAGGCCATGCTTGAACTGGCCGACCATTATGTGTCGCCCAGTGAGTTTCTGGCCAACCGGTTCATCGATTGGGGCATGAAGGCCGAAAAGATGTCGGTGATCGAAAATGGTCTGGACATCAATGAACGGGCCAAGGACCGCCCGCTGTCAAAAACACAGTCACGCCGGTCACGCTTTGCCTTTTTCGGCCAACTGACAATGTTCAAGGGTGCAGACATCTTACTTGATGCGGTGGGTCGTGTTCCCGATGAAATCTGGGGCGATGATGCACGGTTGATGATCTTTGGCGGCAATCTTGATCGGCAACCTCAGGAATATCAGGACAAGGTCCATGACCTGATTGAAAAGGCCGGTGATCGGGTCCGCTTTTACGGGGCTTATCAGAACACCGAGATGCCCAAGCTGATGGAACTTGCCGACTGGACGATCATTCCGTCGATCTGGTGGGAAAACTCGCCAGTTGTCATTCAGGAAGCCTTCTTCCACGGCCGGCCAATGATCTGTTCGAACATTGGCGGGATGGCCGAAAAAATCACCGATGGCGTCAATGGTCTGCATTTCCGTGTTGGCAGTGCCGAAGACCTGGCCGACCGCCTTATCGAAGTTCTTAGCGACAATAAAGTCTGGGACCGGATGCGCGGGGGGATTCCCCGTGTGACGACCTATCAGGAATGCGCCGAGGAACATCTCGCGCAGTATCGGGAGGTTCTGAAAACGCGCCTGCAATCCGTAAAGGCTGCTACGCCGCAAAGCGTGGCAAGCACGGCATGAATTCAGAACAAAAACGTGATCAACCAAGGAGACACAATATGGCGCGCGTTCTCGTAATGATCCCGTCGGGCGAAGTCTACGACCACGACTGCGTCCGGTGGTACAACTATCAGGATGTTCAAAAAAGCATCAATCACTACCACAACATTGGTGATGCTTTCGTCTTTGATTCATCTCTGAAGCTGATGAACTACGACAAGCTTGGTGTCCTGCCGATTGCCGACCCCAAGATGGAAGACATCGACCGCCTTCGCGAGGAATATGACTATGTCTTCCTGCGCGGCTCGAACTACATCCATTCGGACATGGACTGGCGCAATACCATTGATGTTCTTAAACGGTTGAAGCTGCCGGTTCTGGGTTTCGGGATTGGTGCGCAAGCCCCGGTAAAGGGCAAGATCGAACTGTCTGAACAGACCAAAACCGTTCTGCACATGATGGCGGATTCAACAACATCCATCGGTGTGCGTGGTGCATATACAGCACAGGTTTTGTGGGATCTTGGCATTACCAATGTCCGGATCGTCGGGTGCCCGACGGCCTTCCGTCAGAACAATCCCGACATGCGCATTAAATTGCCGTCACTTGAAAGCGTGAAAAATGTTGGCATCACGCTCCGCCGTGAAGTGTCACCGGCATATGCCCAGGACATCAAACGCTATCTGACCTTCCACCGGGATCTGGTCAAACATCTTGCCGGTCGGTTTGATGACATAACCCTGATGGCGCAGGGCGAACCCGAAGAAAAAAAACTGGTCTTTGGCTCTAACGTCCAGCGCGAAGAAGCCATGCAGGCGCTTAAAAACAATGACTGGGTCAAGAACTGGTATCTCGATGACACGATGGAACGTCTCTATCGCGAGAAACTGTTCTATTCCGATGTGGTATCGGATTACGAAGACCTCGTACGCCAGAAGGATTGTGTGCTTGGCTATCGCCTGCACGGCAATCTGATGGCGTTGTCGAACGGTGTTCCGTCGATCTATTTCACCTATGACAGCCGGACAGTCGAATTCGCCGAAACCTATCAGATCCCGTCTTATGACGTGTTCTCGGAAAAGGAATTCGTGCTTGAGGACTACTGGAAACAGGACCTGTTCGACAAGTTCAACCGTGCCTGGTTCCAGACCTACCGCGAGATGGCGCTGTTCCTGACGGAAAACAATATCGATCACAAAATGGTCGATGTCATGAATGCCGACAGGCAGCTAGAACGAAAGGTCGCATGACCCCCATCCGGTACAGCCACTTTGACGGCTCCGGTATGGAGCCATGAGCGGTGGCTGTGCCTTCCCAGATATGTCCGGAAAAAACCGGGCTAAATCAACAAGGAGACATCGCAATGACTGTACTTGTAACGGGTGGCGCAGGATATATCGGTAGTCACGCAGCACTGGCACTTCTTGATGGCGGACGCAATGTCGTCGTTCTTGACAACCTTTCACAAGGATATCGTTGGGCCGTTCCCACAGGGGCGGCGTTCGTTGAAGGTGATTGTGGTGATTATGATCTGGTGCGCCGGGTTATTGCCGAACATGATGTTACGGCAATCATGCATTTCGCCGGCTCAATCATCGTTCCGGAATCCGTGATCTATCCGCTGGATTACTATTACAACAACACGGTGAATTCCCGCGCGCTGGCGCAGGCTGCTGTTGATAGCGGAATCGAACATTTCATCTTTTCCTCAACAGCGGGTGTTTACGGCGAACCCAAAACCACCCCGATCCTTGAGGACTTTTCGCTCAAACCGATCTCGCCCTATGGCACATCGAAGATGATGACCGAGAAGATGCTGGCCGATGCCGCGATCGCCCATGATCTTCGCTATGTTGCGCTTCGCTATTTCAATGTTGCCGGTGCGGATCCAAAAGGCCGGTCAGGCCAGACATCGCGCAAAGCCACGCATTTAATTAAAATCGCCAGTCAAACGGCGACGGGTGCGCGGCCTCAGATGGCAATCTATGGCGAAGATTATGACACACCTGATGGAACATGCATTCGTGATTACATCCATGTCAGCGATCTCGCCAAGGCGCATATTCTCGCACTTGAATATCTTGAAAAAGGCGGCGAAAGCGACGTGATGAATTGCGGTTACGGTCGTGGCTTCTCCGTCAAGGAAGTCATCGGTGCGGTTAAACGTGTTTCAGGTATTGATTTCGCGGTGGAGCGTGCCGAACGCCGTCCTGGGGATCCGGCAGCACTGATCGCAGCTGCCGACCGGGTTCGTGAAAAGCTCGGCTGGACACCGGAATATGATGATCTTGAAGCCATCGTGCGCCATGCGCTTGACTGGGAAGAAAGCCTTAAAGCACGTCAGGTGGATGCCGCCTGACCCGGGTGCTTGCCATCCTGCACCAACAAACACGAGCAACGGTTCACAGTAATGCCGGAAAACGGCCCGAACCAGTATCGCAGGAGTTTACGAAAATGGACCAGATACTCCCGACCGGGAACACCAAACCACGCATCGGCGTTCTGATGCCCGCAGGACGGGTTGAAGGCGAAATTGGTGTTGTGACCCATACCTGGAATGCACCGGAAAAGGCAAAGACGCTGTTTACCAATATCGGTGACTGCTTTGTCTATGACTCTTCACTGCGCATTCTTGATTATGCCGAACTGTTCCCGATTTATGTGCCCGCCGACGGCAAACTTTCCGAAACCCAGATCGAAAAAATCAACGAGCTTGATTACCTCTTCCTGCGCGGTTCAAACTATATCAACACCAACGGTCAATGGGACCCGATTACCGCTGTTCTTGAAAAGACCAAGGTGCCGGTGATTGCCTTTGGTATTGGTGTTCAGGTGCCCGACAATTCCGAGGAATATGTCAACGAGTCAACCAAGCGCTTTCTGCAGCTGATTTCCGATCGGTCAACCACGCTTGGTGTGCGCGGCAATCTGTCGAAAAAGGCGCTGAATTCTATCGGCATCAAAAATGTTCGCATCTTCGGGTGCCCGACGGCGTTTCGTCATTGCAAGCCGGAACTGAAATTGCCCCGGATCGAAGCATCCGCGATCAAAAAGCTCGGTTTCACCCTGCGTCGCAAGACGCATGGTTTCCAGACATTGCAACGCTACATGCTGCGCACACTGGCCGAACGATATGATACCGAAATTCTCTGTGCCGGTGAGCTGGAAGAAAAGCAGATATATTATGCCCGCTCAAAACAGGTCGAAAACTATGATCAGGTCATGGATGACGCGGTTGCCAAATTGACCGCTGAAAAGTGGCTTTATGGTCCGCGTGATCCGCTGCTTGGTCTTTATAAATCATCGCTTTCGGTGTTCGAAAGTGTGATCGATTTCGAAAAGGCTGAACAATGCCTTGATGCGGTGACCGGGTTCCGTTTGCACGGCAATCTTCTGGCGCTGGCCAACGAAGTTCCAGCCCTTTACGTCACCTATGACACCCGTACCCGGGAATTCGTCAAGACGCTTGGAATCCCGTATATCGACGGGCGTTACATGGACAAATTTTCGTTCGAGGAAGCTTGGGACAATGCCGATTTTGATCTGTTTGAAAAAACCTATCAGAAGCGTTTCGGCGAACTGAAAAAGTTCCTTGAAGAAAACAGCATGGCACACCGTCTGGGCTCGACCCCGGCCCCGATTGTCGCAGAGGCGGCGTGACATGCTGACTGGCGCGCAGCGGTTCCCCAAAACCGCTGCGCGCCGACTTTTCGACGACACCCTCCATTCGACCATTAAAAGGAAACCTTTCGTGCGCTCGTGGATCCGATCAAGACGTTTTGCTGGACTGACGGCGTTTATTGCCGGGGCGTCACTTGGTGGCTTCATCGGCTGGAGCCCTGCGGTACAGGCAACCGAGGTCACGGTTTCGGGGCCTGAAACCGTCATCTTTGACAGCGACATTTCGGGATGTGACAACCATCATTTACCCGACTCTCCGGCAAGGGCCTTTCGCAATGCCAAGGGCGAGATGGTCCTGTTTGCGCCCAATTTTCAAAACCGTGCATTTGTTGGCTACGGCTTTGACAGTCTCAAGCCTGATTGCGACAGCCGTTTTATGGCCGCCGGTAAGGCGCTGCCCGAACTTCTTGATGACCGGACATGGTTGCAGGCGGTCTATACAAATGACGGGCAGGAAGTCTACGCCCTTGGCAGTGCCAGTTTCATGCCCTATCGCCATGACATGCCGTGCGAAGGGCGCACCAAACGCACCGATTGCTGGATCAACGGGCTGGTGACATTGAAATCCACCGACGGCGGCAAGACATTTGGCTATCTCGGTAATCCGCCGCACCACGCACCGTTTCCACCACCAGAACCTTACCGCGATGATCGCAAACGCGCGCCAAGTTACGTGACGGTGACCAACATCATGCCATGGCAGAACTATCTTTATGCCATTGTCTGGCGCCGGGCGGATAACTGGGAAGAATCACGCAACTGTCTTGTCCGCGCCCCGGCCAATGATCCATCTCGGTGGGATGTCTGGAATGGCACGGCTTTCGAAGAGGCAGCCGTTCTCGGTGAACAGGGATGGACAGTAAATAAGACGGAATGTGCACGTGTCGGGCCGGTCGGTGTTTCGTCGATCCGCGGCTTGGTCCGCGATGAAGCAACCAACAACTTTATTACCGTCTATCTCCATCGCATCCGCAAAAAGGACGCGCCAGATATTGCCGGTTTCTTTTATTCGGTCTCCGATGATCTGAAAAACTGGTCGGAGCCCAGACTCCTCTATCAACAACCGTTGCGCCGGGATGCGGAAAAAGGTGATCCGTTTGTCGCCTATCCGGCAATCATTGATGAAGACAGTCGGGATCGCTTGTTTGGCACCGTTGATAATGACGCCAGCCTTCTCTTCGTCCGTCTGGTGCCCAAACCTTACAAAGACCGCTGGCGTGTTCCGCGCCAACTGATCCGTGTTCCGATCACGATCAAGGAGGACTAACCAATGCCTATGGAATTTAATGCATTTGATATTGATGGCCCGGTTCTGTTTGTGCCCAACCGGCATCGCGATGCCCGTGGCGTCTTTGCCGAAATCTTTCGCAATGACGAATTTCGCGATGCAGTCGGTGAAGTTGATCTGGTGCAGGAAAACCAGTCAATCAGCCAGCCGATCAACACCCTTCGCGGCCTGCATTATCAAACAGCCCCTTATGCACAAGGGAAACTGGTTCGTGTAACACAGGGGGCGATCATGGATGTGGCGGTCGATATTCGTCCGCATTCGGCGACGTTTGGACGCCATATCAAAATCGAACTCAGCTCGGATAACTGGTATCAGCTCTGGATCCCCGAAGGGTTCGCGCATGGCTTCAAGACTTTGCGGCCCGATACACACGTTATGTACAAGGCTTCAAACTATTACAGCCCGGATCATGAACGCGGGATTCTCTGGAACGATCCCGATCTGCGCATTGACTGGGAACTTTATGGGCAACAGCCGGTGCTGTCGAAAAAAGACCTCGATTTAAAACGCTTCATAGATACGCAGGCTTATGTTTCGGCAGGGATGCCAACCAGCAGCGGATTTCAGCAAATCGACGGCTTTATATAATGATGTCTTGCTCTGCTCTGCTCTGTTCCTGTGTGAATGCAATATCCCTGACCGGTCTCCGGGGCGGCGACTATCGGTGCGATCGTGACACTCTATATATAATGTCATAATGGTTGGTGTGATGCTGTTGCGGTGGCGCTGTGATTCGCGATGGGCGAATCAGATTTCATTGTATCCGCCCGTCGGGGGAATTTTCGGCCGGTGAATTGCAATGGAAGACGGCATTCTGCACAAAAACACGAACAAAACTCTCTGGAAATGACACGTATTTGGCGAAAATCCTTGGGGTAAGTCGGGGTTTTGACCTGTTTTACAGTTTTCTGACATTTTTCCTCAGAAAGGTATTTACAGGTTTGGATTAGGGCCCTATAACCCGCCTCCACCGACGGGGTGCGGCGCTGCGGAGCGGCGAGGTGTTCCGGTCGGGATTTAGGGCTTCGGTCCTTGTTTAGTTCTTTGACATTGTTGATCAGTAGGAAGGGATGCGCGGGCAGCGTTATGGCGCAAAAGTCTGTGCATCCTGGAGACGACGGACCGATTGGTTTGGATTGAGGCTTCGGCTTTGATTGAGATTAATTGGTTTGTGGTAAC
>JAVJRE010000004.1 GCA_040218575.1 Alphaproteobacteria bacterium
CAATGTGTCGATCAGCGTTGCGCTGATTGCGCCGATTGCCATGGACGAGGGTCTGCGCTTTGCCATCCGCGAGGGCGGCCGCACGGTTGGCGCCGGCGTCGTCTCCTCCATCGTCGAGTAATACAGGGCCTCGGGTAAGACAGGACGCCGGGTAACGCTGGCTGATACGAAAGCGGTCAGAGTGGCCGGCAGGCGGCTCTAGGAGTGTAGCTCAATTGGTAGAGCACCGGTCTCCAAAACCGGGGGTTGCGGGTTCGATCCCTGCCACTCCTGCCACCTCCGGGGCGCCGGAACCGGAAACAGTATCGGACCGGCCCATAGGCCGGCGAAACGGACGATAGGGAAGGGCGGGTAGAGGTATGGCAAGACCCAATCCTGGCCAGTTCGTTCGTCAGGTGCGTCAGGAAGCCGGCAAGGTGACGTGGCCGACGCGCAAGGAAACGGCGCAGACCACCGTGATGGTGTTCATCATGGTGTTCGCCGCGGCGCTGTTTTTCCTGGCGGTGGACCAGGTGATGGCGCTGGGTGTGCGGCTGTTGTTCGGGATCGGAAGCTGAAAATGGCCCTACGCTGGTATGTGGTGCACGTCTATTCGGGCTTTGAGGACAAGGTCGCCCGGTCGATTCGCGAACAGGCGGATCAGAAGGGCCTGGGCGAGAACTTCGCCGAGGTTCTGGTACCCACCGAGGAAGTGGTGGAAATGCGCCGCGGCAGCAAGGTCAGCGCCGAACGCAAGTTCTTCCCCGGCTATGTACTGCTGAAGATGGAGATGACGGACGAAAGCTGGCACCTGGTGCGTAATACGCCCAAGGTGACGGGCTTCCTCGGTGGCCGTGGTCGGCCGACGCCGATCTCCGAGAGTGAGGCTCAGCGCATCCTGCATCAGGTGCAGGAGGGCATTGAGCGGCCCAAGCCGTCGGTCACCTTCGAGGTGGGCGAGCAGGTGCGGGTGGCGGACGGTCCGTTCACCTCCTTCAACGGCACGGTGGAGGAAGTGGACGAGGATCGCGCCCGGGTCAAAGTGGCGGTATCCATCTTCGGCCGGTCAACGCCGGTGGAGCTGGAATACGCCCAGGTAGAGAAGCTTTAGGAACTGGTTTGATGCTGCGGGACAGGCGTCCCCGGCTCTGCGAAAGACGAACGAGCGATGGCAAAGAAGATCGAAGGTTATATCAAGCTCCAGGTGCCGGCCGGCCAGGCCAACCCGTCGCCGCCCATCGGGCCGGCGCTGGGTCAGCGCGGCCTCAACATCATGGAGTTCTGCAAGGCATTCAACGCCGCGACTCAGGGTCTTGAGGGCGGCATGCCGATCCCCACGGTTATCACCGTCTATGGGGATCGCAGCTTCTCGTTCGAGACGCGCCAGCCGCCGGTCAGCTTCTTCCTCAAGCGTGCGGCGAAGCTGGACAAGGGCGGCAAGGAGCCGGGCAAGAGCACGTCGGGTCGCGTCACCCGCGCTCAGTTGCGCGAAATTGCAGAGACAAAGATGCCGGACCTCAACGCGGCCGATGTGGACGCGGCGGTACGGATGATTGCGGGGTCGGCCCGATCCATGGGCCTTGAGGTGGTGGACTAGGCAATGACGAAACTTGGCAAGCGTCTGAAGAAGGCGCATGAGAACATTGATCCGACGCGCAGCTACTCTCTCGATGAAGCGGTGCGGCTGGTCAAGGAAGGAGCGACGGCGAAGTTCGACGAGACCGTCGAGATCGCCATGAATCTGGGCGTCGACACGCGCCATGCGGACCAGAACGTGCGCGGCGTCATCAACCTGCCCAACGGCACCGGCAAGACTCTGCGCGTCGCCGTATTCGCCAAGGGCGAAAAGGCGGAAGAGGCCCGTAAGGCCGGCGCCGACGTGGTCGGCGACGACGATCTGGCGGAAAAGGTGCAGGCCGGCGAGATGAATTTCGACCGGGCCATTGCCACGCCGGACATGATGGCTCTGGTGGGGCGCCTCGGACGTATTCTGGGGCCCCGCGGCCTGATGCCCAACCCGCGCCTGGGCACGGTGACCAATGATGTGGCCAAGGCGGTGACCGATGCCAAGGGTGGCCAGGTGGAGTTCCGGGCCGAGAAGACGGGCATCGTTCACGCCGGTATCGGCCGCGCCAGTTTCAGCGAAGAGGCCTTGCAGCAGAATGTGCGCGCCTTTGTCGACGCCATTCAGAAGGCCAAGCCCAGCGGCGCCAAGGGCGTCTATATCAAGAAGGTGGCCCTGACTTCCAGTCAGGGACCGGGCGTGACGCTGGACGTGTCCGCTATTGGCGCCGCCTGACGGCGGGTGAAGGACTTGCGTACCGGCAGCGGCCGGTGCGCCGTTTGATACGTCCGGGCGACCGGACGCCAGGGGTGGCGGTTTTGCCGTCATCCCGACCTGTCCAAGACTGCGGGTGCCTGGCCTTCGGGTCCGGCCTAAGGGCGTAAGCCGCCGGCAAGAGACAGAGGGTATGCGGGTTTGGTCCGTCTCAGGCGGGCCCGGCCGGCTGGAACTCTGGGGCAGGCATTGGGCCCGGCTATGGTTGCCGGGTCCGTGACAACCGGGTTTCCAGCCTGATGTCCGCCTGGCGGATGTCGCGGCCGGGAAACACAGTTGGGAGACGAGAACGTGGACCGAGCAAAGAAAGAGATTCAGGTTTCCGCTCTGCGTCAGACCTTTGAGTCGATGCCGCTGGTTGTGGTGGCGCATCAAAAGGGCCTGACCGTGGCGGAAGTGACGGATCTCCGAAGCAAGATGCGTGAGGCCGGAGCCGGCTATCGTGTCACCAAGAACCGCTTGGCCCGTCTTGCGCTGGATGGCACCCCGCACGCCGGACTGAAGGACCTGTTCCACGGTCCGACGGCGATCTGCTTCTCCGAAGACCCGGTGGCGGCGGCCCGTGTGGCCTTTGACTTCGCCAACCGGAACGACAAGCTCGCCATTGTTGGCGGCGGTCTTGGCCAGCAGGCCCTCGACCAGAAAGCGGTTGAGAATCTGGCCAAACTGCCGTCGCTGGATGAGCTGAGAGGCAAACTCGTGGGCCTGATTCAGTCCCCCGCCCAGAAACTGGCCATGGTGCTCAGCGCCCCGGCCGGCCAGGTGGCGCGGGTACTGGGCGCCTATGCCAGCAAGGACGCGGCCTAGCCGACAAACCCGTATCGTGAAACAGGAGTGCCACAGCAATGGCCGATTTGCAGAAGATCGTTGAAGACCTTTCCAGCCTGACCGTGATCGAGGCGGCGGAGCTGTCGAAGATGCTTGAAGAGAAGTGGGGCGTTTCCGCCGCAGCTCCCGTTGCCGTCGCCGCCGCCGCTGGCGGTGCCGCTCCGGCCGCCGCTGAGGAGCAGGACAGCTTCGACGTGGTTCTCGCCGCGATTGGTGACAAGAAGATCAACGTCATCAAGGAAGTGCGCGCCGTCACCGGTCTTGGCCTGAAAGAGGCCAAGGACCTGGTGGAAGCGGCGCCGAAGGCGGTCAAGGAAGGCGTTGGCAAGGAGGAGGCCGCCCAGATCAAGGCCAAGCTCGAGGAAGCCGGCGCTACCGTCGAGCTGAAGTAGGTCGTTCGGGTCCGCTCCCGCTCCGGGGTGCCTTCGGGTGCCCCGGGGCCGGTGTCGGACAGGACGAGCGGCCCGCCGGCTGGCGGCGGGCCGGCCGGCACAGGGCCGGACCAGGGCCAGAGAAACAGGACCGACAGGACACAGCACATGGCACAGGCGGACGTTCGTCACAAACGGATCCGGAAATCGTTCGGGCGCATTCGCGAAGTGGTTCGCATGCCGAACCTGATCGAGGTGCAGAAGAGCTCCTACGACGCGTTCCTGCAAATGGGCGTGGCGCAGAAGGACCGTCGCGACGCGGGCCTGCAGGCGGTGTTCAAGTCGATCTATCCGATCAAGGACTTCAGCGAGCGTTCAGAGCTGGAATTCGTCTCCTATGAACTGGAAACGCCGAAGTTCGATGTGGAGGAATGCCAACAGCGCGGCATGACCTTCGCCGCGCCGCTGCGGGTCACCTTGCGTCTGGTTGTGTGGGATGTGGACGAGGAGACGGGCGCTCGCTCGATTCGCGGCATCAAAGAGCAGGACGTCTATATGGGCGATCTGCCGCTGATGACCAAGAACGGCACCTTTGTCATCAACGGAACAGAGCGTGTCATCGTCAGCCAGATGCATCGCTCGCCGGGCGTCTTTTTCGACCATGACAAGGGCAAGACCCATTCGTCCGGCAAGTTCCTGTTCGCCGCACGGGTCATCCCCTATCGCGGGTCATGGCTCGATTTTGAGTTCGACGCCAAGGATATCGTCAATGTGCGCATCGACCGGCGGCGCAAGCTGCCGGCAACCACATTGCTTATGGCACTGTGGGGCGAGGCGGCGGCGGCCAAGGTGGCGGCTGGTGAAGAACTGAGCGACGACGAACGGCGCAATGGCGGCATGGATGCCAGCGAGATTCTCGCCACCTTCTATGACACGGTCCCATTCCGTCGCGTCGCCAATGGCTGGACTACGCCATTCAATGCGGATTCCCTGCGCGGCGTGAAGCTGGTGGGCGATCTGGTGGACGCCCGCACCGGCAAGGTGGTGGTCGAGGCCGGCGAGAAGTTCACGCCGCGTCGCGGTCGCCAGTTGGTGGAAGGCGGCATGACCGAGCGTCTGGTCGCCAGCGAACACATGGCCGGCCACTATGTGGCGCGCGATCTGGTGGACCCGAAGACCGGCGAGATTCACGCCGAGGCCGGCGACGAGCTGGATGGCGAGACCATTGCCAAGCTGGAAGAGGCGGAGATCAAAGAGATCCCCACCCTGGCCATCGACAATGTTCATGTGGGCCCCTACATCCGTCACACCCTGGCGGCAGAGAAAGCGACCAATCGCGAAGAAGCCCTGATGGAGATCTACCGGGTGATGCGTCCTGGTGAGCCACCGACGCTGGACTCGGCCGAGACCCTGTTCAAGGGGCTGTTCTTTGAGCCCGACCGCTACGACCTGTCGGATGTGGGTCGGGTCAAGATCAACTCGCGTCTGGGGCTTGATGTGGATGATTCCGTCCGCATTCTGCGCAAGGAAGACATTATCGAGATCGCGCGCACCCTGGTTGAGCTGAAGGACGGCCGCGGTGAGATCGATGACATCGACCATCTGGGCAACCGGCGTGTGCGTTCGGTCGGCGAGCTGATGGAAAATCAGTATCGCGTTGGCCTGCTGCGTATGGAGCGGGCGATCCGCGAACGCATGAGCACGGTGGAAATCGATTCCGTCATGCCCCATGACCTGATTAACGCCAAGCCAGCGGCGGCGGCGGTGCGCGAGTTTTTCGGCTCTTCACAGCTCAGCCAGTTCATGGACCAGACCAACCCGCTGGGCGAGATCACCCACAAGCGCCGCCTGTCGGCGCTTGGGCCGGGCGGCCTGACACGGGAACGGGCCGGCTTTGAGGTGCGTGACGTTCACTCCACCCACTATGGCCGTATCTGCCCCATCGAGACGCCGGAAGGGCCGAACATCGGTCTGATCAACAGCCTGGCGACCTATGCCCGGGTCAACAAGTACGGTTTTATCGAGACGCCTTACCGCAAGATCATCGACGGTCGCGTGTCGGACGAGGTGGTCTATCTGACGGCTATGGAAGAGGGCCGCTACACCATTGCCCAGGCCAATGCCAACCTGACCGAAGACAACCGCTTTGCCGATGAGCTGGTGAGCTGTCGCGCCCACAGCGAGCTGCTGTTGTCGCCGCCTGGCGACATTGAGCTCATGGACGTTTCACCCAAGCAGCTGGTCAGCGTCGCCGCCGCCCTGATTCCCTTCCTGGAGAATGACGACGCCAATCGCGCGTTGATGGGCTCCAACATGCAGCGCCAGGCGGTGCCTCTGGTACGCAGCAAGGCGCCGATTGTCGGCACCGGTATGGAAGCGGTGGTGGCGCGGGATTCCGGCGTCATCATCATCGCCCGCCGCGCCGGCGTGGTGGACCAGGTGGATGCTACGCGCATTGTCGTGCGGGTGACGGAGGAGACCTCCAGCGATGCGCCGGGCGTTGATATATACAACCTGCTGAAGTTCCAGCGCTCCAATCAGAACACCTGCATCAACCAGCGACCGCTGGTCGGCGTTGGTGATCCCGTGGCGCGTGGCGACATCCTGGCCGATGGCCCGTCGACCGAGTTCGGCGAGCTGGCTCTTGGTCGCAACGTGCTGGCGGCCTTCATGCCGTGGCATGGCTATAACTTCGAGGACTCGATCCTCATCAGCGAGCGCATCGTGCGCGACGACGTGTTCACCTCGATCCACATCGAGGAGTTCGAGATCATGGCCCGCGATACCAAGCTGGGCCAGGAGGAAATCAGTCGCGACATTCCCAATGTAGGTGAGGAGGCGCTGCGCAATCTGGACGAGGCCGGCATCGTCTATATCGGTGCCGAGGTCAATCCGGGCGACATTCTGGTCGGTAAGGTGACGCCGAAGGGCGAGTCACCCATGACCCCGGAGGAAAAGCTGCTGCGCGCCATCTTCGGCGAAAAGGCGTCGGACGTGCGCGATACGTCTCTCAAGCTGCCGCCCGGCGTTACCGGTACGGTGGTGGAGGTGCGGGTCTTCTCCCGCCGCGGCGTCGAAAAGGACGAGCGTGCCCTGGCCATCGAGACCTCGGAGATCGAGCGTCTGGCCAAGGACCGGGACGACGAGAAGGAAATCCTCGAGCGCAGTTTCTCCGCCCGCCTGAAAGAGCTTCTGCTGAACCAGACGTCTGTCAGCGGACCCAAGGGCATGGAGACGGGCGGCCGGATTACCGAATCGGTTCTCGCCGATCTGACCCATGGTCAGTGGCGCCAGATCGCCGTCAAGAACGATTCCCGCATGGCGGAGATCGAGCAACTGCAAAAGCAGTTTGACGCGTCGGTGGCAACGCTTCAGGCGCGCTTCGACGACCGTGTGGACAAGCTGCAGCGCGGCGATGAACTGCCGCCCGGCGTCATGAAGATGGTCAAGGTGTTCGTGGCGGTGAAGCGCAAGCTGCAGCCCGGCGACAAGATGGCCGGCCGTCACGGCAACAAGGGCGTCATCTCCAAGATCGTGCCGATTGAGGATATGCCGCACCTGCCTGACGGAACGCCGGTGGACATCGTGCTCAATCCGCTGGGTGTGCCGTCGCGGATGAATGTCGGCCAGATTCTGGAAACCCATCTTGGCTGGGCGGCGCATGCGCTGGGCCGTCAGGTGGCGGACCTGGCCGAAGCCTATCGTCGGGCCGGCGATGCCACGGCCTTGCGTCAACGCTTTGCCGACATCTATGGCGCTGAGCAGCTGAAAGTGGCGCTGGACGGCTATGACGATGACGATGTGGCGCAACTGGCCGATAACATGGCGGATGGCATTCCCATGGCGACGCCGGTGTTCGATGGCGCCCGCGAGGATGACATCGTCGCCATGCTGGAGAAGGCCGGGTTGCAGTCGTCCGGTCAGGCGAAACTGATCGATGGTCGTTCCGGTGACGTGTTCGACCGCGAGGTGACGGTCGGCTACATCTACATGATGAAGCTGCATCACCTGGTGGACGACAAGATCCATGCCCGCTCCATCGGCCCCTACAGTCTGGTGACCCAGCAGCCGCTGGGGGGCAAGGCACAGTTCGGCGGCCAGCGCTTCGGCGAGATGGAAGTGTGGGCGCTGGAAGCCTATGGCGCGGCTTACACGCTGCAGGAAATGCTGACGGTCAAGTCGGATGACGTGTCGGGCCGCACCAAGGTCTATGAAGCGATCATCCGCGGCGACGACAATTTTGAGGCCGGCATTCCGGAGTCCTTCAATGTCCTGATGAAGGAACTGCGGTCGCTTGGCCTCAACGTGGAACTGGAGCAGGGCCAGGCCTGATCGCGCGCCGTCGTCGAAGGCCCACGCCCTCAATGTTTCTGTCCGGTTCTCAGGAGCCGGGCAATATCCGGGAGCAGATGAATGAACGAAGTCGTCAATTATTTCAGCCAGACCCCTGGCCCGCAAAGCTTCGATCAGCTGCGTATCTCGATCGCCAGCCCTGAACGGATCCATTCCTGGTCGTTCGGCGAGATCAAGAAGCCGGAGACCATCAACTACCGCACCTTCAAGCCGGAGCGGGATGGCCTGTTCTGTGCCCGCATCTTCGGTCCGATCAAGGACTATGAGTGTTTGTGCGGCAAGTACAAGCGCATGAAGTTCCGCGGCATCATCTGTGAGAAGTGCGGCGTCGAAGTGACTCTGTCCAAAGTGCGGCGTGAGCGCATGGGCCATATTGAGCTGGCCTCGCCGGTGGCTCACATCTGGTTCCTCAAGTCGCTGCCGAGCCGTATCGGCCTGCTGCTGGACATGACCCTGCGCGACCTGGAGCGCATCCTCTACTTCGAGAATTTTGTCGTCACGGATCCCGGCCTGTCGGCCCTCAAGCAGGGCCAGCTTCTCAACGAGGAGCAGTTGTTCACGGCGCAGGACGAATATGGTGAGGATTCCTTCAAGGCGGAGATCGGCGCCGAGGCTCTGCGCACCATGCTGCTCGCCCTCGATATGGAGGAGGAGCGGGAGAAGACGCGCACGGAACTGCGCGAGACCGGGTCCGAGGCCAAGCGCAAGAAGCTGGTCAAGCGTCTCAAGCTGATTGAGGCATTCCTCGATTCCGGTACCAAGCCGGAGTGGATGATCATGGAGGTGATCCCGGTCATCCCGCCGGAGCTGCGTCCGCTGGTGCCGCTGGATGGCGGCCGCTTCGCCACGTCTGATCTGAACGATCTCTATCGTCGTGTCATCAACCGCAACAACCGGCTGAAGCGGCTCATGGAGCTGCGGGCGCCGGACATCATCGTGCGTAACGAAAAGCGCATGTTGCAGGAATCCGTTGATGCGCTGTTTGACAATGGCCGGCGTGGCCGGGTTATCACCGGCGCCAATAAGCGGCCGCTCAAGAGCCTGTCCGATATGCTCAAGGGCAAGCAGGGGCGCTTCCGCCAGAACCTTCTGGGCAAGCGGGTGGATTATTCCGGCCGTTCGGTCATCGTCGTCGGCCCGGAGCTCAAGCTGCATCAGTGCGGCCTGCCCAAGAAGATGGCCCTGGAGCTTTTCAAGCCGTTCATCTACGCCAAGCTGGAACTCTATGGCCACGCGACGACCATCAAGGCGGCCAAACGCCTGGTGGAGAAGGAGCGGCCTGAGGTCTGGGACATTCTGGAAGAGGTAATCCGCGAGCATCCGGTGCTGCTCAACCGCGCGCCGACGCTGCACCGCCTGGGCATTCAGGCCTTCGAGCCGGTGCTGGTGGAAGGCAAGGCGATCCAGCTTCATCCGCTGGTCTGCGCCGCGTTCAACGCCGACTTCGATGGCGACCAGATGGCGGTCCATGTGCCGCTGTCGCTGGAGGCGCAGCTGGAGGCGCGGGTGCTGATGATGAGCACCAACAACATCCTCAGTCCGGCCAACGGCAATCCCATCATCGTCCCCAGCCAGGATATCGTTCTGGGTCTCTACTATCTGACGCTGGAATCGGAAGGTGCCACCGGCGAAGGCATGGCCTTCACCGACACCAGTGAGATTCTGCAGGCGCTCGGTGCCGGTTCGGTCAGCCTCCATGCCCGCGTCAAGGGGCGGTACTGCACGGTGGACGAGGCCGGCAAGCCGGTTGTTCAGCGGGTCGAGTCGACCCCCGGTCGCCTGCTTTTGTCAGACCTGTTGCCGCGCACACCAAAGGTGCCGTTCGACGTTATCAACCGGGTGATGACCAAGAAGGAAATCTCCAGCGTCATCGATCAGGTCTATCGTCACTGCGGCCAGAAAGAGACAGTGATCTTCGCTGATCGCGTGATGAAGCTTGGCTTCACTCATGCGGCGCGCTCCGGCATTTCCTTCGGCAAGGACGACCTGATCGTGCCGGCGGCAAAGGCCAAGCTGGTCAATGATGCGCAGGAACGCGTCAAGGAGTATGAGCAGCAGTATCAGGAAGGCCTCATCACCCATGGCGAGCGCTACAACAAAGTGGTGGATGCCTGGTCGCAGTGCACCGACCTTGTGGCCGACGCCATGATGAAGGAAATGTCCTCCACTCATGGCTCGCAAGGGCCCAATGCGGTCTACATGATGGCCCATTCCGGCGCGCGTGGTTCCGCCGCCCAGATCAAGCAGTTGGCCGGTATGCGCGGCCTGATGGCCAAGCCGTCCGGCGAGATCATCGAGACGCCTATCGTTTCCAACTTCAAGGAAGGCCTGACCGTCCTCGAATACTTCAACTCGACCCACGGCGCCCGCAAGGGCCTCGCCGACACGGCGTTGAAGACGGCCAACTCCGGCTATCTGACCCGCCGTCTGGTGGATGTTGCCCAGGACTGCATCATCACCGAGCCTGACTGCGGCACCAAGGCCGGCCTGACGGTGACGGCGGTGGTGGAAGGATCGGACATCATTGTGCCCCTGTCAGAGCGTATCCTTGGCCGGTCGGCGGCAGTGGATATTCATGATCCGGTGTCGGGCGAACTCATCCAGAAGGCTGGCTCGCTCATTGGCGAGGCTGATGCCGAGCGGATTGAGGCGGCCGGGCTGGAGACTGTGAAGATCCGTTCCGTTCTGACCTGCGAGTCCCAGGTCGGTGTCTGCGGCGCCTGCTATGGCCGCGATCTGGCGCGTGGCACGCCGGTCAATATGGGTGAAGCGGTCGGTGTCATCGCGGCCCAGTCCATCGGCGAGCCGGGCACTCAGTTGACCATGCGCACCTTCCATATCGGCGGTGCGGTGCAGCGGGGCGCCGAGCAGTCCAGCATCGAGGCGGCACACGACGGCGTCATTGATATCCGCAACCGCAACGTGGTCATCGCCAGCGATGGCGCGCCGGTTGTCATGGGACGCAACACGGAAATTGTCCTGACCGACAGCGAAGGCCGCGAGCGCGGTCGTTATCGCGTACCGTATGGCGCTCGTCTGCGGGCCGATGATGGCGCCAGCGTCCAGCGCGGCACGATCCTGGCGGAATGGGATCCATACACCCTGCCCATCATTACGGAACGTGAAGGCTTCGCCCACTACATGGACCTGGTGGACAATGTCTCGCTGCGTGAAGTGATGGATGAAGCCACCGGCATCACCAACCGCGTCGTCGTTGACTGGAAACAGCAGCCGCGCGGTTCGGACCTGCGTCCGCGGATTACGCTGCGCGACGACAAGGGCGAGGTGCTGAAACTGGAGAATGGACTGGAGGCGCGCTACTTCCTCAGCGTCGATGCGGTGCTCAGTGTGGAGAACGGCCAGTCTGTGCGGGCTGGTGATGTGCTGGCGCGTATCCCGCGGGAAGGCTCCAAGACACGTGACATTACCGGCGGTCTGCCGCGGGTGGCGGAGCTGTTCGAGGCGCGCAAGCCCAAGGACTATGCGGTCATGGCCGACATTGATGGCCGCATCGAGTTCGGCAAGGACTACAAGACCAAGCGTCGCATCTCCATCGCGCCAAGCGAGGCCGACCAGGCGGACGGCGTCGAAACCGTGGAGTACATGATCCCCAAGGGCAAGCACATCAGCGTCCAGGAAGGCGACTTCGTGGAGAAGGGCGACCTGCTGCTGGATGGCAGCCCGGTTCCCCACGACATCCTGCGGGTCATGGGGCTGGAGGCCCTGGCCGCTTTCCTGGTCAAGGAAATCCAGGACGTCTATCGCCTGCAGGGTGTGCCGATCAATGACAAGCATATCGAGGTCATTGTCCGGCAGATGCTGCAGAAGGTGGAGATCACCAAGCCGGGTGACAGCACCTTCCTGGCCGGCGAACAGGTGGATCGGGCGGAGCTGGACGAGGTCAATGTCCGCGTCGCGGCTGACGGCGGTGTGCTGGCCGAAGGCACGCCGGTGCTCCAGGGCATCACCAAGGCCAGCCTGCAGACCCGCTCCTTCATCTCGGCAGCGTCGTTCCAGGAGACCACCCGCGTCCTTACCGAGGCGGCGGTCAACGGTAAGATCGACCAACTGTCGGGCCTTAAGGAAAATGTCATCGTCGGCCGTCTCATCCCGGCCGGCACCGGCCGTATGATCGCCGGCATGCGCGAGATCGCCGCGGCGGAGGACAAGGAGTTCCAGGCCCGGCTGGAAGAGGCGGAAGAGGCGCGCCAGGCGCTGCTGGCCGAATCGGCGGCAGCGGACGAGGCGGCCGCTGAGTCGGCGGAACAGTCCAGCGCGGCCTGACGCCCGGTCGCCTGCCGGCGGTCCATCAGGGGCGGAAAAGCCCGGTTTTCCACGGTGTCCCGGTCTTGCCGGGTGTGGAGAGGCGGGCGGCAGTGGTGGGGTGGCAACCGCATGGGTGCGGCGGGCCGGTCCACCATATTGGCCCGCCGGGTTGGTCCACCAGATTGCGGGACCCGGGCCTGCCGGCTGACCCTTGCCGGCTGGCCCCCGCCGCCGGATATGAGCGGATTTTGCCGGCTGCGGTGGCCGGCCGGGCCGGGTCCCAAGCGCCGGGTGGAAAAGCCCGTAATTCCGCCAGCATTTCCTTGACGGCCCGGTGCCGTCTCCATAGTATGCGCCGGCCGCTGGGGCCCGGACTGCCTGATGGTGATTCGGGGCCGAATTGCGGCGAAGACCATAAAGAACCAGGCCGGGAAACCGGCCAGGAACGGCCGGGAAAACCGGCGACGATCCGCAGGGTGCAAGGCGGGGGGCCGCTGGTTGCACCCTGGTTGTTTTGTGTTTGCAAACGGGCTGTTTGCTGGCACGGCCGCCTATCCGGGTCGTTCGGATCGGCAGTGTGCAAGCCGGCAGTGTGCGAGCAGGCTGAAAGCGTCCTCCGGTTCAAGGTGGGGGCAAACGCCGGCGGTGTCCGGTGTGGTGAGACGGGGTTGAAGTGAAGCCAGGCCGGGTTTGACAGGACACACGGGACGGAAATGCCGACAATCAATCAATTGACTCGCAACGGGCGCAAGTCGCCACCGGTGCGCAACAAGGCGCCGGCGCTGCACGGCAACCCGCAGAAGCGGGGCGTGTGTCTGCGTGTCTATACGACGACGCCGAAGAAGCCGAACTCCGCGCTGCGTAAGGTCGCCCGTGTGCGGCTGACCAATGGCGAGGAAGTCATCAGCTACATTCCTGGTGAAGGGCACAATCTGCAGGAGCACTCCGTCGTGTTGATCCGTGGCGGCCGCGTCAAGGATCTGCCCGGCGTGCGTTATCACATCGTTCGCGGTACGCTCGACACCCAGGGCATCGCCGCCCGCCGTCAGCGCCGGTCGAAGTACGGCGCCAAGCGGCCGCGTTAGGGAGGTACAGATGTCCCGTCGTCACGCGGCCGAAAAGCGGCCGGTTCTGCCTGATGCGCGCTTCGGCGACCAAACGCTCGGCAAGTTCATGAATTGCCTGATGAATGACGGCAAGAAGTCCGTCGCGGAAGGCATCGTTTATGGCGCGATTGATCGCATCCGTGAGCGCGGCGCCGCTGATCCGGTGCAGGTGTTTCACCAGGCGCTGGACAATGTGCGGCCGTCGATTGAGGTCCGCTCGCGACGTGTAGGCGGCGCCACCTACCAGGTGCCGGTAGAGGTTCGTACCGACCGCAGCCAGGCACTGGCCATCCGCTGGTTGATCTCCAGCACCCGTTCGCGTTCCGAGCCGACCATGGAGCAGCGTCTGAGCAACGAGATCATGGATGCCGCAAATAATCGTGGCGGCGCGGTGCGCCGGCGCGAAGACACTCATCGCATGGCGGAGGCGAATCGCGCCTTCTCCCACTACCGCTGGTAGTCCGGCTTCGTCCGGCCGGCGTCCTCTGAAAGGTTCAGTTCAATGCCCCGCGCTACGGCACTCGATCATTATCGTAATATCGGCATCATGGCCCACATTGATGCCGGCAAGACGACGACGACTGAGCGCATCCTGTTCTATACCGGCAAGGCCTATAAAATCGGCGAAGTGCATGAAGGCACCGCGACGATGGACTGGATGGAGCAGGAGCAGGAGCGCGGCATCACCATCACGTCCGCCGCGACGACGACGTTCTGGCGCGATCACCGGATCAACATCATCGACACGCCGGGCCATGTGGACTTCACTATTGAGGTGGAGCGCAGCCTGCGTGTTCTCGACGGCGCGGTTGCCGTGTTTGACAGTGTGGCCGGTGTCGAGCCGCAGTCGGAAACGGTCTGGCGCCAGGCCGACCGCTATCACGTGCCCCGCATCTGCTTCGTCAACAAAATGGACCGCATGGGCGCCAATTTTGACCGCACGGTGGACATGATCGTCGACCGTCTGGGCGCGACCCCGTTGATCCTGCAGTTGCCGGTCGGCTCGGAGGCGGAATTTGCCGGCGTGGTCGATCTGGTGGAGGACCGCGCGATCATCTGGAAGGATGAGACCCTTGGTGCGGAGTTCGAATATCGCGAGATTCCGGCGGACATGGCCGAGCGGGCGGCCAGCCTGCGCGAGCACCTGATCGAAACGGTGCTGGAGCAGGATGACGAGGCCCTGGCGGCCTATCTCGAAGGTGAGACGCCGTCGGCGGAGACCATTCGCGCCTGCATCCGCAAGGGCGCGCTTGGTGGCGCCTTCGTGCCGGTTCTGTGTGGCTCCGCTTTCAAGAACAAGGGTGTGCAGCCGCTGCTGGACGCGGTGGTTGACTATCTGCCATCGCCGACCGACGTGCCGCCGATCCGCGGCGTGGTTCCCGGAACCGACGACGAGATCAAGCGCACAAACTCGGATGAAGAGCCTTTTGCCGCGCTGGCCTTCAAGATCATGACCGACCCCTTCGTCGGCTCGCTCACCTTCATCCGTATCTATTCCGGTGTGCTGGAAACCGGCGCCAACGTGCTCAACACGGTCAAGGATGGCCGTGAACGGGTTGGTCGTATGCTGCTGATGCACGCCAACCATCGCGAAGAAATCAAGGAAGCTTCGGCTGGCGACATTGTCGCTCTGGTCGGGCTGAAGAACACCACTACCGGCGACACTCTGTGCAATCCGCAGCATCCGGTGATGCTGGAGCGCATGGACTTCCCCGATCCGGTGATCGAGGTGGCGGTGGAGCCCAAGACCAAGGCCGACCAGGAGAAGATGGGGGTCGCTCTCAACCGTCTGGCGCAGGAGGATCCGTCCTTCCAGGTGGCGACGGATGAGGAAAGCGGGCAGACCGTCATCAAGGGCATGGGCGAGCTGCACCTTGAGGTGCTGGTTGACCGCATGCGCCGGGAGTTCAAGGTCGAGGCCAATGTAGGTGCGCCGCAGGTGGCCTATCGCGAGACCATCACCCGCACCGCAGAGATCGACTATACCCACAAGAAGCAGACCGGTGGCTCGGGTCAGTTTGCCCGGGTGCAGATACGCTTTGAGCCGCTGGAGCCCGGTGGCGGCTACGAGTTCGTCAACGAGATCCGCGGCGGCAATGTGCCGCGCGAGTATATCCCGGGCGTCGAGAAGGGCCTGGAATCATCGCGTGCGGCCGGCGTTCTGGCCGGCTTCCCGATGATCGATTTCAAGGCGACCTTGTTCGATGGCGCCTTCCACGATGTGGACTCCAGCGTTCTGGCGTTTGAAATTGCCGGCCGCGCGGCGTATCGCGAGGGCATCGCCAAGGCGGGTCCTGTTCTGCTGGAACCGATGATGAAGGTCGAGGTGGTGACGCCGGAGGATTTCACCGGGGACGTCATCGGTGACCTCAACAGCCGCCGCGGCCAGGTGCAGGGCATGGACTCCCGCGGCAATGCCTCGGCGGTGGCGGCCATGGTGCCGCTGGCCAACATGTTCGGCTACGTCAACACGCTGCGCTCCATGACCCAGGGGCGCGCGACCTACACCATGACTTTCGACCATTACGAACCGGTGCCCCAGGCTGTCGCGGCCGAAGTCCGCGCCAAGATGGCCTAGGCATCAACTGTCTTGTTTAAACCGACGCGTTTGACGCCAGAGCAACGGAGATCCTGACCGATGGGGAAGGAGAAGTTTTCGCGGACGAAGCCGCACTGCAACATTGGGACTATTGGTCATGTTGACCATGGGAAGACGACGCTGACGGCGGCGATCACGAAGGTTCTTGCGGAATCTGGCGGTGCGA
>JAVJRE010000006.1:300000-383881 GCA_040218575.1 Alphaproteobacteria bacterium
GAATCGCTGCTGTCGCGAGCCGAAGAGATCAAGCAGCCCAAGCGTCGGCAGAACCTGATGGAGCATGCGGCGCTGGCCCGCATCAGCCGGCAACTGGTCCTGTTGCGCGATGACGTGGAGCTGCCGCAAGCGCTTGAGACGCTGCGGTGTGCCGCACCAGAGCCGGAGGTTCTGCTGGAATTCCTGCGCGAACAGGCCTTTCGCACCCTGGCCCAGCGCGCCGCCAGCCGCATGGGTGTTGCCGACAGCCAGGCGACGGAGGGCAGCGACGCGGCGCAGAAGCCGCTGCAGACCGATGGCTACACCCTGATTCAGGATGAAGCCGTGCTGCAGGCATGGATCGCCGAGGCGACGGAGCGGGGCGTGCTGGGGCTGGATACGGAAACCACGTCGCTGGATGCGGTGGCGGCGGAGCTGGTCGGCGTGTCCCTGGCGCTGGCGCCGGGCCAGGCGGCCTATATCCCGCTTGGCCATGTGGCGCCGGACGGGGCCGATCTGGCGGAGCGGGCGGCCGGCCGCGGCGAAGCGCCCGAGCAGATTCCCCTGGCCCGGGCCATCGCCCTGCTCAAACCGCTGCTGGAAGACCCGGCCGTGCTCAAGGTCGGGCATAATCTGAAATACGACATGGTGGTACTCGGTCGCCACGGCATTGCGGTAGCGCCCTATGACGACACCATGACCCTGAGCTACGTGCTGGATAACGGGCTGCACGGTCATGGGCTGGACGCGCTGGCCACCCTGATGCTGGGGCACGAGACCATAAAGTTCGCCGATGTGGCGGGCAGCGGCCGCAACAAGGTGACCTTCGACCATGTGCCGCTGGACAAGGCGCTGGCCTATGCGGCGGAAGACGCCGACGTCACCCAGCGGCTGCATACGCTGCTGAAGCCGCGGCTGGTGTCAGAGCGCATGGCCCGGGTCTATGAACATATCGACCGGCCGCTGATCGCCACGGTCGCCGCCATGGAGCAGGTGGGCATTCGTCTCGACCGGCCACAGCTCGTGCGCATCAGCAATGAGTTCGCAGAACGTATCGCGGCGCTGGAGGTGGAGGTGTTCCGCCTGGCCGGCCATGGGTTCAAGATCGGCTCGCCGCGCCAGTTGGGCACGGTACTGTTTGACGAGATGGGTCTGCCGGCGGTTCGCAAGACACGCGGCGGCGACCACGCCACGGGCGCGGAAATCCTGGAGGATCTGGCGGCCCAGGGCCATGAGATCGCGGCCCGCGTCATGGACTGGCGTCAACTGTCGAAGCTGAAAAGCACCTATGCGGATTCGCTGGTGGAGCAGATCAATCCGCGCACCGGTCGCGTCCATACGTCCTACGCGCTGGCCGCCACCAGCACCGGCCGCCTGTCCTCGACCGATCCCAATCTGCAGAATATTCCGGTGCGGACGGAAGAAGGGCGACGCATCCGCTCGGCCTTCGTGGCGGAAGCGGGCAACAAGCTGGTGAGCCTGGACTACTCACAGATTGAGTTGCGGCTGGTGGCGGAGATGGCCGGCATTGATGCCCTGCGCCAGGCGTTTCACGATGGCCTGGACATTCACGCCATGACCGCGGCGGAGGTGTTCGGCGTGCCGCTGGCCACTATGGACGCCGCCACCCGGCGGCGCGCCAAGGCCATCAACTTCGGTATCATCTATGGCATCAGCCCGTTTGGCCTGGCCCGCCAACTGGCCATCCCGCAGGCCGAGGCGCGGGCCTATATCGCCACCTATTTCGAACGCTTTCCCGGCATCCAGGACTATATGGAGCGGACCAAGACAGCCTGTCGCGAGCAGGGTTTTGTGGAAACCCTGTTCGGGCGCAAATGCCACATCGCCGGCATCAGGGACAAGAACCCGGCCCACCGCAGTTTCGCTGAACGCCAGGCGATCAACGCGCCGATTCAGGGTTCGGCCGCCGACATTATCAAGCGCGCCATGAACCGCATGCCGGCCGCGCTGGATGACGCCGGATTGACGGCCCGCATGTTGCTGCAGGTCCATGACGAGCTGTTGTTTGAAGCGCCGGAGCCGGAGGTGGAGAGCCTGATCGGCGTGGCGCGCAAGGTCATGGAGGCGGCGACGGATCCGTGGCTCACACTCTCCGTACCGCTGGTGGCCGACGCCGGCGTGGGCGATACCTGGGATTCGGCGCACTAAGTTGCGGTGGCCGGCGGATTTTCCGCAGGAGTCTGGGACGGCTGCAATTTTATACAAATCTGATCGGCATTTTTCGATCAAGTTATTGAAATTGCGGGAAAATTGAAAACGAAACTGCTTGGGGTTTGTGGCGAGGTCGGGCTTAATTCGGGCCGATATCAACCGGCAACCATGCCGCCTGGAGACAGGATCATGCAGTATCAACCGTTCTATGAAGTTGCCGTGTGGTCCGCTGGCGAATGGCGCGTGACGGACTCCATCGCCGACCGTGACGAGGCCATGGGCCTCGCCCGCAAGATGATTCACGAGGCCGGCGTTCAGGGCGTGCAGGTCAGCGAGGAACGCTTCGACCCCACATCGGAACTGTTCCGCCAGCGTGTGCTGTTCCGCCGTCAACCGGAGACCCGGCGCGCCGGACGCCGCCAGTCACACTATCGCGACGTTGACCCGGTACGGTTGATCGGTGCGCCGGCCCTGGGTGGACGTCAGCGGCGGGGGCGGCGGGCGGCGCGCAGCGGCGCCACAGCCCTCACCGGCCTGACGGTGGGGCTGCTGATGGGTGGATTGCTGATCGCCTTCGCCGTGTCGCGCTTCGGGTCGCTGCTGGTCGGGTTCTAGGCACTGGCCCCGCCGGCCCCCCGTCAGCCGACGGGTGCGGCTCAGGCAAACGCCTCTTCCCACGACCCGCTGGTCGAGGCCTTGGAATACTCCGTCGCCCGGTTCTCAAAGAAATTGGTGTGTTCCACCGCATTGAGCATCTCGTCCATCCACGGCAGAGGGTGGGTGGTGATGCCGTAGATCGGCTCCAGGCGAAGCTGACGCAGGCGGTGGTCGGCGATATAGCGGATATAGGTTTTGACATCCGCCGCGGTCATGCCCTCGATCCCGCCCATTTCAAAGGCCAGGTCAATGAAGGCATCCTCATGGCTGACGATGGTGCGGCACGCCGCCACCAGGTCGGCCTGCAGCGCCGGGGTCCACACCTCGGGGTTCTCATCGAGGAAGGTGCGGTAGAGACGGATGATGGAATGGGTGTGCAGCGACTCATCGCGGATTGACCAGGAGACGATCTGGCCCATGCCCTTCATCTTGTTGAAGCGCGGAAAGTTCATGAGCATGGCGAAGCTGGCGAAGAGTTGCAGCCCTTCGGTGAAGCCGCCGAAGACCGCCAGGGTGGTGGCGATGCCGTTCTTCGTGTCACAGCCGAACTGCTGCATATAGTCGTACTTGTCCTTCATCTGCTTGTATTCGAGGAAGGTGGAATACTCGCTCTCCGGCATGCCGATGGTGTCGAGCAGATGCGAATAGGCGGCAATGTGCACCGTCTCCATATTGGAGAAGGCGGCCAGCATCATCTGCACCTCGGTTGGCTTGAACACCTGCGAATAGTGCTTCATGTAGCAGTTGTTCACTTCCACATCGGCCTGCGTGAAGAAGCGGAAAATCTGCGTCAGGAGATTGCGTTCCGCCGGTGTCAGGTTCTGGTGCCAGTCCTTCACATCGTCGGCCAGCGGCACTTCCTCCGGCAGCCAGTGGATGCGCTGCTGGGTGAGCCAGGCGTCATAGCACCAGGGATACTGAAACGGCTTGTAGGCGATATCCGACTGCAGCAACGACATGGCTGCGCCCTCCTGTTGTGATCTTGTGCACGCCGGCCCGTTCTGTCGCGGGCGCGTGAACGCGGGGGTCTTAGCGGGTACGGCGGCCTGGCCAGGCGACGGCCCGGCCGGCGACAATCGTCCAGGCGCCGGCCCCGATGGCGCCGAAAAGGTGGCGCTCTATCGGTGACCGGCTGGGGTCCCATGACAGGCGATAGAAGTGCGGGTCACGCCCCGGAATGACCGGCGCGGTCTGCCATGCCCGGTCCACCGGGTCGGCCCCACCGGCAGGCGTCGGGGCGGCGGCGGCCGGCGCCGACGTGGCCGGCCGGCCCCGGGTTTCCGCTACTGGCAGGAGAGGCATTCGTCGTCAATCCCGACCGGCGCGGCGACGGCCGGGCCCGCGGCCAGGGATGCAGGATCGGCCGCCGGCGTTTCGCCGGAGCCGGCCGTGCGGTCATCCACCGAGGCCCGCTGGATGGACATGGAGCGGCAGTAGTAGAGGCTCTTCACGCCCTTCTTCCAGGCCCGCAGGTGAATCTGGTGGAGGTCGCGCTTGTGCACATCGGCGGGGAGGAAAATGTTGAGCGACTGGGCCTGACAGATAAAGGGCGCGCGATCCGCCGCCAGATCGATCAACCAGCGCTGGTCGATTTCAAAGGCGGTCTTGAACACGTCCTTTTCATCCTGGCTGAGGAAGTCGAGGTGCTGGACCGAGCCTTTGTTGCGGGTGATACCGGCCCATACCTCTTCACTGTCGCGATCTTTTTCCGCCAGCAGCCGGGCCAGCGCCTGGTTGCGCACGGTGAAGGAGCCGGACAGCGTCTTGTGCGCGAAAACATTGGCGGCAATAGGCTCAATCCCCGGCGACGCGCCGCCGGCGATGATCGAGATGGAGGCGGTGGGCGCGATAGCCAGCTTGTTGGAGAAGCGCTCCTGGATGCCATAGTCGGCGGCGTCGGGGCAGGCGCCGCGTTCCGCCGCCAGAGCGACGGATGCGGCATCGGCCTGGCCACGGATGTGGGCGAAGATTTTACGGTTCCACACCTTGGCCATGACCGATTCGATGGGCACACCGCGGTCCTGCAGGAAGGAGTGCAGGCCCATAACGCCGAGGCCGACGCTGCGCTCGCGCATGGCCGAGTATTTCGCCCGATCGAAGGAATCAGGTGCTGTATCGATGAAATCCTGCAGCACATTATCGAGGAAGCGCATGATGTCCTCGATAAAGCGCCCGTCGCCCTGCCATTCATCCCAGGTCTGCAGGTTGAGGGAGGAGAGGCAACACACGGCGGTGCGCTGCCGGCCATCCTTGTCGAGGCCGGTGGGCAGGGTGATCTCGCTGCACAGGTTGGACGATTTGACGTTGAGGCCAGCCAGCTTGTGGTGTTCGGGAATGGCCCGATTCACATGGTCAATGAACAGGAGATAAGGCTCACCCGTCTCGACCCGCGCCGACAGCAGGCGGATCCACAGGGAGCGGGCGGAGATGGTGCGCATGACGGCACCGTCCTTGGGACTGCGCAGGGCCCACGGCTCATCCGCCTCTACCGCCCGCATGAAGGCGTCGCTGACGGCGACACCCTGATGCAGGTTGAGCGCCTTGCGATTGGGGTCGCCGCCGGTGGGGCGACGCATCTCGACGAACTCCTCGATCTCGGGATGGTCCACCGGCAGATAGACGGCGGCCGAGCCACGGCGCAGCGAGCCCTGGCTGATGGCCAGCGTCAGGGAATCCATCACCCGGATGAAGGGGACGACGCCGGAGGTCTTGCCATTGCGGCCGACGGTCTCGCCGATGGAGCGCAGATTGCCCCAATAGCTGCCGATGCCGCCGCCGCGGGCGGCGAGCCAGACATTTTCATTCCACAGCCCGACAATGCCTTCGAGCGAGTCCGACGCCTCGTTGAGGAAGCAGGAGATGGGCAGGCCGCGCCCCATCTTGCCGGCAGTGCCGGTGCCGCCATTGGACAGCACCGGCGTCGCCGGCATGACCCACAGGCGCGAGATATAGTCGTAGAGGCGCTGGGCGTGCGGTGAATCGTCCGCATAGTGGGCGGCGACCCGGGCGAACAGATCCTGATAACCCTCGCCCGGCAGCAGGTAGCGATCATTCAGGGTGGCCTTGCCAAACGCGGTCAGCAAGGCGTCGCGGCGACGGTCCAGGTGGACGCGGATGCCGCGCTCGTTCTGGAACTCGCTGGCCGTCGTCCGGTCCAGGCTTGTGGACAGATCGTCGCCGGCGCTTTCGTCCACCAGCCATTCATTCTCGCCATGGTCGCCCGCCGGCCCGTTCATCCCGGCGATTGGTGAATTGTCCACAGACCTGTCCGCTGGGCGGACCCGGTCCGACGCGGGGTGTGGCGGTTCCGCCAGGGCGTCGGTGCGCGGGTTTTCCCGCAGTGCAATCGGGCTGCCGTCCATGTCGCGTCCCCTTTATCCGCCTCTGGAAAAGGCGGTCGCTCACTTATCCACAGCCGGAGCCGGTCTTGAGCGTTTTTCCCCATGATCCGCGCCAAGCCCTTCTGATTCAGGGCATAACCACAAGATGTGGCGAGCGCGAACACGAACCTTACCAAATGTTGATAAGGTCGACACCTGAACAAATAGAGAACATCAATGTGACTCGACAAACGTGAAGAGTCGACAGGAATCTTTGCCCGAATCCTTGCAGGCCATGGGCGGCAAATCGGACTGACGAATTACGGGCGCGGCGGGCTGGCTGGTGCCGCCTATCGTCCGGCCCCTGATGCCGGCGGCAGGCGGCGGTCAGGCGGCCAGATGGCGGGCGTGAAACGCCAGATGATCGGCGATGAAGGTGGCAATGAAGAAATAGGAATGATCATAGCCGTCCTGCATGCGCAGGGTGCAGGGCTGGCCTGCCTGGCGCGCCGCCTCGGCAAAACGCGTCGGCCGCAATTGCTCGTCCAGGAAGGGGTCGTCGCCGCCCTGATCAATCAGGATCTCCACATCGGGCTGCGGCGCCTGACGCACCAGCTCGGTGGCGTCCCACGCCCGCCAGGCTTCGCGGTCCTCGCCCAGATAGCCGTTGAACGCCTTCTCGCCCCATGGGCAGGCCACGGGATTGGCGATGGGGGCGAAGGCGGAGACGCTCCGATAGCGGCCGGGATGGCGCAGCGCCGTCACCAGTGCGCCGTGGCCGCCCATGGAATGGCCGGCGATGGCGCGGCGCTGATGATCGGCCGGGAAGTGCGTCTCGATCAGAGCGGGAAGCTCGCCGGCCACATAGGACTGCATGCGGTAATGGCTCGCCCAGGGTGCCCTGGTGGCGTCCACATAGAAGCCGGCGCCGCTACCGAAGTCGAAGGAGTCGTGCTCGCCCGGCAGGTCGAGACCGCGCGGGCTGGTGTCCGGTGCCACCAGCATCAGCCCCAGCTCGGCGGCCATGCGCTGGGCGCCGGCCTTCTGGGTGAAATTGTCCTCCGTGCAGGTCAGGCCCGACAGCCAGTAAAGAACCGGCACGGGCGCGTGTTCCGCCTGCGGCGGCACGAACACCGCGAAACGCATGGGCGTCTTTGTTTCGGCCGAGTGGTGCTGCCAGGTCTCCACCCGGCCGCCGAAGCACAGGGTCTGGCTGATGCGTTCAGGCTGTGGCAACGCGGTCATGGCAAGGCAACGGGGGTGGACACCGCGACCGACACCTTAGTCAAAGGTGACGACGCTGCGGATGGACTTCCCCGCATGCATCAGATCGAAGGCCTTGTTGATGTCCTCCAGCGGCATCTTGTGGGTGATCAGTTCGTCAATGCGGATCTTGCCGTCCATGTACCAGTCGACGATTTTCGGCACGTCCGTGCGGCCCTTCATGCCGCCGAAGGCGGTGCCCTGCCAGACCCGGCCGGTGACCAGCTGGAACGGCCGGGTGGCGATTTCCTGCCCCGCCCCGGCGACGCCGATGACGGTGGAGACGCCCCAGCCGCGATGGGCCGATTCCAGCGCCTGGCGCATGGTCGCCACATTGCCGATGCACTCAAAGGTATAGTCGCCGCCGCCTTTGGTCAGCTCCACCAGGTGAGGCACGATCTCGCCCTTGATCTCTTTGGGGTTGACGAAGTGGGTCATGCCGAAGGCCTCGGCCATGGGGATTCTGGCGTTATTGATGTCAACGCCAACGATCATGTCGGCGCCGGCCAGCTTCGCCCCCTGAATGACATTGAGGCCGATGCCGCCAAGACCGAAGACGATGACGGACGCGCCGGGCTCCACCTTCGCCGTGCGGATCACCGCGCCGATGCCGGTGGTGACGCCGCAGCCGATGTAGCAGACCACGTCGAAGGGCGCGTCGGGACGAATCCTGGCCAGCGCGATTTCCGGCAGCACCGTGTGATTGGCGAAGGTGGAGCAGCCCATATAGTGGTGCAGCATCTTGCCGTCCTTGGAGAAGCGACTGGTGCCGTCGGGCATGACGCCCTTGCCCTGGGTGGCGCGGATGGCCACGCACAGGTTGGACTTGCCGCTGAGGCAGTATTCGCACTGGCGACATTCCGGCGTGTAGAGCGGAATCACATGATCGCCCTTCTTCAGGTTGGTGACGCCGGGCCCCACATCGAGCACGACGCCGGCCCCTTCATGGCCGAGGATGGCGGGGAACAGGCCTTCGGGATCGCCGCCGGAGAGGGTGAAGGCGTCGGTGTGGCAGATGCCGGTGGCTTTGATCTCCACCAGAACCTCACCGGCCTTGGGGCCATCCAGCTGCACGGTTTCGATGGTCAGCGGCTTGCCGGCTTCCCAGGCAATGGCGGCGCGGGTATCCATGGTTTCCCTCTTTATCTCTGCATCACGACGTCACAGGGCAGCCTGTGAGCGGTGGCCGGTCACGGCACGGCCGGCATTAGATCATGGCCCGCCGGCGGAATCACCCCGGCCGGTCGGACGGGATGGCCGGCCGGCCGGCAGGGCGGAGACCGGGTGAACGACGGGTCCACAGGTATGGGGGCGGGTGCCGGGGGAACGTGAACGGATTGAAAGGGGGGCGGATTGAAAAGGGTGGCAGGGGCCGTCAGGCGGCCAACGCCCAACGCACGATCTCGGCCATGACCTCGGGCGGCGTGCCAAAACGCAGGACCAGCCGCACCCGGCCGTCCGGTCCAACCAGATAGGTGAAGGCCGAGTGGTCCATCAGATAGTCGCTGGCCTCGTCATCGTCATGGCGGGCATAGAACACACGATAGCCGCGCGCCGCCTCGGCAATGGCCGCCGCATCGCCGGTCAGGCCAATCAGGTCGGGATGGAACAGCGCCACATAGGTGGCCAGGTGGGCGGGCGTGTCGCGGGCCGGATCCACGGTGATGAAGAGCGGCGCCAGATCATCAGCCGCCGGACCCAGGAGACGCAGGGCGCCGGCAATGTCGACGAGGGTGGTGGGGCAGACATCGGGGCAGAAGGTGTAGCCGAAATTGACCAGCAGGAAGCGACCGCGGAAGTCCGCGTCGCTGACCGGCCGGCCCAGATGGTCCACCAGGTGGAACGGGCCGCCCAGATCCTGACCCGGCAGGATGACCGCCTGGCGCGCCGCCGGGCTGAGGCCGGCCATGTGGGATCCGGCTGAATCCGGCCGGGACGGCGCATAGACGCCCCACAGCAGGGCGATGATGCCGCCGGCGAGAAGCACGGCGAGACCGGCGAGCAGAACGGGACGACGCATGGCGGGCCTTCAGACTGGTTTGGTCAATGGATTTGCTGTGAGCGGGTCGGGTTGGCGGCGATGGGTTGGGGTCGGCTGAGTGGCGACGCGCAGCGACCAACAGACTAGTCTTCGATGGCCGGCTGGCCAGCCCGGCCGGCGGTCGCGGTCATCACGGCTGGAAGAGGCCGGTGGCGCGGCAAACCGGCCGGGGCCGGCAGACAGCGGAAAACCGTCCGCAGGGAGACGAAATAAGGCCATAATTGCCTGCCAAGACACAATAAGGGCCCGACGCCTGTCTTAACGCCTGTCTCATCCACGGCCATGAGTTGCATGGCCGCAGTTCCAAGACCAATCGTTCCACCGCTGCGAGACCCGCCCCATGACCCAGCGCATTGCCCTGATCGACGATGACCGCAACATTCTGGCCTCCGTCACCATGGCGCTGGAGGCGGAAGGGTTCGCCGTGACCACCTATCCCGACGGCGCCGAGGCGCTGCGTGGTCTGACCGACAAGCCGGCCGATCTGGCGGTGCTCGACATCAAGATGCCAAAGATGGACGGGATGGAACTGCTGGGCCGCCTGCGCAAGATGTCCGCCCTGCCGGTGATCTTCCTCACCAGCAAGGACGACGAGGTGGACGAGGCCATGGGCCTGCGCATGGGGGCGGACGATTATATCAAGAAGCCGTTTTCCCAGCGTCTGCTGATCGAGCGCATCCGCGCCGTGCTGCGCCGTCACGCGCCGGCGGCGGATGGTCGGGCGCGGGAGCTGCCCAGCGCGTCGGCAATCATGCGGGGTGATCTTCTGCTTGACCCGGCGCGTCACGAATGCCGCTGGAAGAATGTGCGCATTGATCTGACGGTGACGGAATTTCTTCTGTTGCAGGCGCTGGCGCAGCGACCCGGTCACGTCAAGAACCGTGACCAGCTTATGGACGCGGCCTATGGCGATAATGTTTATGTGGATGATCGCACTATCGACAGTCACATCAAGCGCATGCGCAAGAAGTTCAAGGATGCGGACCCGGACTTCGGTGAGATCGAAACCCTCTACGGTCTGGGCTATCGCTACCGCGACGCCTGAGGTCCGCGACCGCAGCAGGGCCGGCCGCCGGGCTGAAAGGAGGCGCTGTGGGTCGGCGGGCTGACATACACAGCGAAGCGGACGACGGCCGGTCGGCCACCCGTCGCGCCGCCGGCTGGCACGCGCCGCGCCGGCCGCGCCGTCGGCGCGGTCCCTCGCTTCTGACGGCCCGCATCCTGGCGATCAATCTTCTTGCCCTGGCGATCCCCGTGGGCGGCCTGCTTTTTCTCGACCAGTACCGGGTGGCGCTGATCGAGGCGCGGCTGGAGGCCCTTCGCGTGCAGGGCGAGATCTTCGCCGGCGCGCTGGGCGAGGTGGCCGCGCAGAACAGCGTGGCGATTGATGAATCACTGGAGCCGCAGGCGGCCAGCGCCATGCTGCGCCGCTTGATTGCGCCGGCCGGCGATGTGCGGGCGCGACTGTTTATCAGTGACGGCACCCTGCTGGTGGACAGCCGCACCCTGACCGGACCATCGGCCAGTATTCTGACGGAGAGTCTTCCGCCACCGGCCAGACCCAGCCTGGCCGGTCGCGCCGTCGCCCTGGTGGAACGACTGCTGCTGGACTGGACGCCCGGCTATGAACCCCTGCCGGTCTATCGCGAACAGCCGGTCAGTCACGCGGACGATTATGCCGAGGCCAGTCGGGCGCTGCGCGGCACGGCGGCCAGCGCCGTCCGGGCCAGTGAGGACGGCGGCCTGATTCTGTCCTATGCGGTGCCCGTGCAGCGCTACCGCCAGGTGGCCGGCAGCCTGCTGCTGACCACCGACGATTCCGAGATTGTTCTGAGCCTGCGCGACGTCCGTCGCAACGTGCTGGCCCTCTTCGCCCTGGCCATGGCGGTCAGCATCGTCCTGTCGCTCTATCTGGCGCGGGCGATCAGCCGGCCCATCCGCCGGCTGGCGGCGGCGGCCGACCGGGTAAGGCGGGGCCAGGGGCAGATCACCGCCATCCCCGATTTCTCCAGGCGACGTGATGAAATCGGCGAACTGTCCAGCGCGCTGCGCGACATGACCGAGGCGCTGGCCCAGCGCATGACCGCTATTGAGGCCTTCGCCGCCGACGTGGCGCACGAGATCAAGAACCCGCTGTCGAGTCTGCGCAGTGCGGTGGAGACCGCGGCCCGGCTGCACGACCATCAGCAGCAGGAAAAGCTGATGGCCATCATTGAAGATGATGTGCGCCGGCTTGACCGGCTGATCACCGATATTTCGGAGGCCAGCCGGGTGGATGCGGAAATGGCGCGGGCGGAGGGCGAGCCGGTGGACATGTACCGTCTGGCCGAGGCCTTTGCCGACAGTTTCAACAGCGGCGCGCTCGGCGATCCGGACCGGCGGCAGGCGGCAGACCGGCCGGTGGTGCGGCTGGAGCCCGGGCCGGAAGAGGCGGCGAATGACACCTTCACCGTACAAGGGGCGGAATCGCGGCTTGGCCAGGTGCTGCGTAATCTGCTGGCCAATGCGGAGTCGTTCAGCCCGCCGCGCGGGATCATCCTGCTGCGTCTGTCGCGCCAGCGCGATTTCGTGCGCCTGGAAGTCATGGACCAGGGACCGGGCATACCGCCAGGCAAGGAAGAGGCGGTCTTTGGCCGTTTCTACAGCGACCGTCCGGCGGGCGAGGCATTCGGTCGCCATTCCGGTCTGGGCCTGTCCATCTCGCGGCAGATCGCCGAAAACCATGACGGCAGCCTGACGGTCCGCAACCGGCGGGACGGCGATGACGGGGCGGTGACCGGCGCCTGCTTCGTTCTTGACTTGCCGATCCCTGACTGACCCGGGGTGGCCAACCTGTGGCATGATCGTGCGGGCCCCGGCGGGCGGGCGACAGCCGGCCCGCGGGCGGGCAGAAGGGTTGTGACCGGATGAGCGGCGACGAGGACGGCCTGGCAATGGATGGCCGTGAACAAGGTTCGGCCGGACGGGTCGGGTCTGGCGCTGCCAGCGGACCCACCGGCGCATGACATGACAGGGCGCGGCATGACGGTGCATGGCACGGCGGTGGTGGTGGCCGGCCAGGCCGTGCTGCTGACCGGCCCGCCGGGCAGCGGCAAGTCGGACCTGGCCTTGCGCCTGATGGATCGCGGCGGACGCCTGCTGGCGGATGACCGGACGGAATTGCGGGTAGATGATCAGGGCGCGCGCCGGGGTGGCCAACCGCGTCTTGTGGCGCGACCGTCGCCGGCCATCGCCGGCCGGCTGGAGATACGGGGCGTCGGTCTGGTGACGGTGCCGTGGGTGGCCGAGGCGCCACTGGCGCTGGTCGCCGTGCTGACAGCGCCGGAGATGGTGGAACGCCTGCCGCAGCGAGAGACAGAGACTCTTCTGGGTGTCCATGTGCCGCGGCTGGCGATTGCACCGTTCGAGGCGTCGGCACCGCTCAAGCTGGAGCGGGCGCTGGCCTCCCTTGATCCGGGCTGCTCCGCTGCCCTGGCTGACCTGTTGCCGGCCGCGACGGAACGGGCCATGAGTGTACAGGTGGTGTCCTTCGCTTTCCCTGGCGGTGTGCCGGGCGACAGTCATCTGGTATTCGATGTACGTTTCCTGGCCGATCCCCATGGCGATCCGGCGCTGCGTCCGCTTGATGGCCGGGCGCCGCGCGTGCAGGCGGTGGTGCGGGCGGACCCTGCCTATGGGTCGTTCATGGCTGGCGTGACGGAGCTGATAACCCGTCTCGCGCCACGCTATGAGCAAAACGGGCGGCGGTGTCTGAGGCTGGCCATCGGCTGCGCCGGCGGACAGCACCGCTCCGTCGCCGTGGCGGAGGAGCTGGCGGTGCTTTTGACCGCCGCCGGTTGGCCGGTCAGGGTGTGCCACCGCGAGCTTGGCGTGGCGGGTGGAGCGGAGACGGGCGTGCGGTTAGCGCAGCCGATGCAGGGGGAGGGGACATGATCGGCCTGGTGATCGTTACGCACGGCCGGCTGGCGGCAGAGTTCGTTGCGGCGCTGGAGCATGTGGTGGGGCCACAGCCGGCGGTGGCGGCCATCTGCATTGAGCCCGACGACGACATGGAGGCGCGTCGGCAGGAGATTCTCGACCGCGTGGTGGCGGTGGACAGCGGCAAGGGAACCATCGTCCTGACCGACATGTTTGGCGGCACACCGTCCAACCTGGCCATCTCCATCATGGGCGACCGGCTGGTGGAGGTGCTGGCCGGCATCAACCTGCCCATGCTGGTCAAGCTGGCCAGTGTGCGCGGCGAGGCGGAGCTCGGCGATGCGGTGGCGGTGGCGCAGGAAGCAGGCCGCAAATACATCGCCGTCGCCTCGGCCTTGCTGCAGGACGGCGAGGCATGACGCGCGAAGTTGCCCGCCGGGCTGCGGCGGATGCGGAACGCAGCGTCACCATCATCAACCGTCTTGGTTTGCACGCCAGGGCGGCGGCCAAGTTCGTGCGAACCGCAGAGGCGTTCGAGGCGGAAATCTTCGTGCGCCGCGGCGAGACGGAAGTCTCCGGACGGTCGCTGATGGGGCTGATGATGCTGGCCGCCGGGCCGGGCACGAGCCTGGTGCTGTCGGCCAGTGGCGATGACCGGCTGGCCGCGCTGACGGCGCTGGAAGCGTTGGTCCGGCGACGCTTCGACGAGGAGTGAGAGCGGCAACGATGGCCAAAGCGCGAACCAAACGGCGGTCGGAGCACCTGTTTCAGGGGGTTGGCGTATCCGGTGGCATCGCCATCGGTCCCGCCCATGTGGTGACGCCGGGGGCGGCCCATGTGCCGCGCCACGCCATCGCGCGCCGCGCCGTGAGCGCAGAGCGCAAGCGCTTTGCCGAGGCGGTGGACAAGGCGCGCAAGCAGATTCAGAAGCTTGTGCAGCGCAGCCGCGCCCTGCCGGCCGGGGCGGCGGAGGAGGTTGGCTTCCTGCTGGATGCCAGCCTCGCCATGCTTGGTAGATCGCGTCTGGTGCGCGGCGTTGACGAGCGCATCGCCCGTGATCTGGTCAATGCGGAGGCGGCGGTAGAGGACGAGATCGCCGCCATCGCCCACGGCTTCGCGCAGATGGCGGATGAGTATTTCGCCGCCCGGGTCAATGACGTGCGCGAAGTCGGCGCGCGGCTGGTGCGCAATCTGACGCGGGAGCCCTATCAGGCGTTTTCTGACCTGCCGGCCGGCACCATCCTGGTGGCCGAGGAGCTGACGCCGGCCGATACCGCCCTGATGGACCCCAGCCGCATTGCCGGTTTCGTCGCCAGCGCCGGCGGCATCGAGGGTCATACGGCGATCATGGCGCGGGCGTTGAGCCTGCCCTCGGTCCTGGGCGTGCCGGACCTTCTGGCCCATGTACTGCACGGCGACGACGTGATCGTTGACGGCGAGTCCGGACAGGTGGTGATCAACCCGACGGCAGCCACCCGCCAGCGCTTCGATACCCGCCGCCGCGCCCTGCAGCGGCGCATGCGGCAACTGGCCCGCTTGCGCGACCTGCCGGCGGAAACCCGCGACGGCGAGATCATTCAGCTACAGGCCAATCTGGAGCTGCCGCGTGAGCTGGATACGGCGCTGGCAGCCGGCGCCAGCGGCGTCGGTCTGCTGCGCAGCGAGTTCGTGTTCATGAACCGCAGCGACCTGCCGAGCGAGGATGAGCAATATCTGGTGCTGCGCACACTGGTCGACGGCATGGCCGGCCGGCCGATCACCGTGCGTACGCTTGATGTGGGCGGCGAGAAGCTGTGGGATTCTCTCGGCGGTATGAGCCAGGGGCCGAACCCGGTTCTGGGCTTGCGCGCGATTCGCCTGTCGCTGCGTTATCCGGCCCTGCTGGAGACCCAACTGGCGGCGATTTTGCGGGCCGGCGCGCACGGGCCGCTGCGCATTCTGTTGCCGATGATCTCCACGGTCGCCGAGGTGACGGCGGCGCGGGCGGCGATGGTGCGCGTCGCCCGCCGGCTGCGCCGGCGCAAGGTGGCGATTGCCGATCCGCTGCCGCCGCTGGGCGTCATGATCGAGGTGCCGAGTGCGGCGCTGATTGCCGATGCTCTGGCGAAGACCGCGGATTTCTTCGCCATCGGCACCAATGACCTGACCCAGTATACGCTGGCCATCGACCGCACCGACGATCAGGTGGCCTATCTCTATGATCCGCTGCACCCGGCGGTGCTCAAGCTGATTGCGCTGACCGTGGCGGCCGCCGCCCGGCGCGGCATCCCGGTATCGCTGTGCGGCGAAATGGCCGGCGACCCCCGTCTGGCGCCGCTGTTGCTGGGGCTTGGGGTGCGTGAACTGTCCATGGCGCCCGGCAGCCTGCTGCGGGTCAAGGCCAGGGTCAGGACGGTGGATATGGCGCTGGCCCGGCGCAAGGTGACGCAGGCGCTGGACGCCGGCGACAGCGCCGCGGTGGCAAAGGCGATTGCCAGCCTGAACAGCGGCCCGGACTGAGACCGCGCGCACCGTCCGGACCGCTGTCGCGTCGCTGTGCGGGGCCGCTCCATGACCGCGACCCTTGCCCGCCCCGGGGCCCGCTGCTATACGGCCGGCGGCCCGTCTTTTCCGAACCGGACGCCAAATCTTCCGCAGGAGCCCCCGATGACCAATAGCGCCGACTATAAGGTGAAGGATATCTCGCTTGCCGAATGGGGCCGGCGGGAGATCAATATCGCCGAGACCGAGATGCCGGGCCTGATGGCGCTGCGCGAGGAGCACGCCAAGAGCCAGCCGCTGAAAGGCGCGCGTATCACCGGCTGTCTGCACATGACCATCCAGACCGCAGTGCTGATCGAGACCCTGCAGGCACTGGGCGGCGATGTGCGCTGGAGCTCATGCAACATCTATTCGACCCAGGATCATGCCGCCGCCGCCGTGGCCGCGGCCGGCGTTCCGGTCTTTGCCTGGAAAGGCATGAGCGAGGAAGAGTATTGGTGGGCCATTGACCAGACCCTGACCGGGCCGGGCGACTGGCGGCCCAACATGCTGCTGGACGATGGCGGCGACCTGACCGGCGTCATGCACGGCAAGCACCGTGACCTGATGGCCGATGTACGCGGCGTCAGCGAAGAGACCACCACCGGTGTTGCACGGCTCTATGAGATGGAGCGTCATGGCACCCTGATGTGCCCGGCAATGAACGTGAACGACTCGGTCACCAAGTCGAAGTTCGACAATATCTATGGCACCCGCGAAAGCCTGGTGGACGGCATCCGCCGTGGCACCGACGTGATGATGGCCGGCAAGGTCGCCGTGATCTGCGGCTATGGCAATGTGGGCAAGGGCTCGGCCGAGAGCCTGCGCGGCGCCGGCGCCCGTGTCACCGTGACCGAGATTGACCCGATTTGCGCCTTGCAGGCGGTGATGGACGGGTTCGAGGTCAATACCATGGACAATGTGGCCGACAAGGCGGACATCTTCGTCACCGCCACCGGCAACCGCGATGTCATCACAGTCGAACACATGCGGCGCATGAAGGATCGCGCCATCGTCTGCAACATCGGCCACTTCGACAACGAGATTGAGGTGGACGGCCTGCAGAACCTGAAGTGGGAAGAGGTCAAGCCACAGGTGGACGAGATCGAGTTCCCCGACGGCAAGCGGATCATCCTTCTGTCCAAGGGCCGGTTGGTCAATCTGGGCAACGCCACCGGCCATCCCAGCTTTGTCATGAGCGCCTCTTTCACCAATCAGGTGCTGGCCCAGATCGAGCTGTGGAACCATCCGGACTTCTACGAGAAGAAGGTCTACACCCTGCCCAAGCACCTGGACGAGAAAGTGGCGCAGCTTCACCTGGCCAAGGTGGGGGCGATCCTGACCCAACTGAGCGACGAGCAGGCCAAGTATATCGGTGTGCCGCAGGCCGGCCCCTACAAGCCGGACGCCTATCGCTACTAGACGCAAAGCCGCCACCGCTCTCACCCGCGCCTTGTCCGCATGACGGCAGCGGCCTAGACTCCGCCGCTGTGGGGGAGTCGGGAGCCAGAGAGGGGAATCATCGCTGTGCGGCCGCTGGTCGCCTGGCGGTGTTGGCGTGTCTGGCCATCCTGATCCAGGCCGGCCTGATCCAGACCGGCCTGGCCCAGACTGACCTGGCCCAGACTGACCTGGCCGGGACGGGCGGGGGCACGCTCGCCACAGGCACGGTGGCCATGGCGCCCGATGCCGCCACGCCGGCTCTGTTCGTCCTGGCCCTGAGTATTTCCGCTCTGGCCCTGGTCGGCCTGGCGGCAGTCATCGCCTGGCGAGCGCGGCGGGCCACCCGCCAGGCCATGCGTCAGGTCAGCGAAACGGACGCAGCGCGGGCCGCGGCGGAGGCGCTTGCCGGCCAGGCCGCCCTGCAGCGCGACTCCAGCGCGCGGTCTCTCGCCAATCTTGAAGCGGTCATCTCGGCCCTGCCGGAAATCGCCTGGCGGCGTGATCGCGAGCGCCGGCTGGTGTGGGTCAATACCCTGTATGCGGAAGCGGTGGAGCGGCCGGTGGCCGTGGTCCTGGCGGAGCAGATCGAGCTGGCCACGCCGGCCCAGGCCCGTGAGCTGGCGTCGCGGGCCCAGGCCACAGGCGAGCGCCAGAGCGTGACCAGCCATGTGGTGGTGGCCGGCAGCCGACGGCTGCTGGTGCTGCAGGAGTCGCCGACCGCCGATGGCGGGCTGATCGGTCTGGCCAGTGATCTGACGGACCTGGAGGAATCGCGACGCGAACTGGCCCGCCACGTGGCCTCGCATGACGAGGTTCTGGAAAATCTGGCGACCGCCATGGCGGTGTTCGACAGCCAGCAACGCCTGACTTTCTTCAACAGCGCCTTCATGCAGTTATGGCGATTCGAAGAGGCATGGCTGCGCAGTGAGCCGGGATTTTCGGAAGTCCTGGAACGCCTGCGCGAGACGCGGCAAGTGCCGGAGACAGGAGATTTCCAGCGCTATCGCCACGACCGCCAGCAGCTCTTTACATCGCTGCTGGCGCCGTATGAGGAGCTGGTGCATCTGCCGGATGAACGGACCATCCGCGAGCGCATCCTGCCGCATCCCTTTGGCGGACTGCAGTTCACCTATGAGGATGTGACTGACCGGTTGGTGCTGGAACGCTCCTACAACACGCTGATCGCGGTGCAGCGCGAAACCCTCAACAATCTGTTTGAGGCGGTGGCGGTGTTCGGCGCGGACGGCCGCCTGAAACTGCACAACGCCGCTTTTGCCCGCATGTGGAGCCTGCCGGACACGGTGCTGGAGGGAGAGCCCCATGTGAGCCGGATCGTCGCCGCCATGGGATCGCTGCTGCCGGAATCCGGCGATGCCCTTGACCGGCGCGAGAACACGCTGGTGGCCGAAATCACCAACGCTCAGGGCGGCACCGAGAGCATGACCCTGAGCGATGGCCGGATTCTGGAGGTGGCGCGGGTGGCGCTGCCCGACGGCGGCACGTTGATCAGCATGTTGGACGCCACCGACCGCCGACAGGTGGAGCGCGCGCTGCGCGAGCGCAACGAGGCGCTGGAGACCGCCGACCGCATGAAAACCGAGTTCATCGGTGGTGTCTCCTACGAGCTGCGTACGCCGCTCAACACCATCATCGGTTTCGGCGAAATACTGGACCAGGCCTATTTCGGCGAGCTCAACCCACGGCAGAAGGAATACACCACCGGCATTCTGAGCGCGTCGCGCAGCCTGAAATCGCTGATTGACGATATGCTGGACCTGGCGACCATTGATGCCGGCTATATGCAGCTATCCGTGCAGACGGTGGCGGTAGACAGTCTGCTGGACGACACCGTGGCGTTGTGTCGCCAGCGGGCGTATGCGGTAGGGCTCGACCTCGATCTGGACTGCGCACCGGATATCGGTGAAGCGGTGTGGGATGCGACGCGCATCAAACAGGCGATCTTCGGGCTTCTGAGCAACGCCATGACCTTTACCGAAGCCGGCGGCCAGATCAGCCTGGTGGCGCGCGCGGTGGCGGGCTTTCCCGACGCCACGGCCGACAATCCGCCGGACGGGGTTATTGAAATCACCGTGCACGATACCGGGATCGGTATCGCCAGCCAGGATCAGGCGCGCATATTCGGCCGCTTCGAACGGGGTGGCAGCCAGGCCGGACGGGTCGGCGCCGGCCTCGGCCTGGCTCTGGTCAAGAGCTTCATCGAAATGCATGGCGGCCGCATCGCCCTGACCAGCGCACCGGGCGAGGGCACGACGGTGACCTGTCATCTGCCGCGACGGCCGGATGTGACGACAGACCGGCGGGCCGAGGAACAGGCGGCGGAATAGGGCTTATTCGCCGCCGGGCAGACCCTGTGTGGTCGAGTATTCGAAATGCAGCGCCTGGTCGGGATGAATCAGCGACCAGATGGCATGTGCCGTCATGGCCGCTTCGGAAAAGCCACACAGGATGAGTTTCAGCTTGCCGGGGTATTGGGCGACGTCGCCGATGGCATAAACGCCGGCGCGGCTGGTTGCGCCGCTGGCCGGATCGGTGCGGATCAGATTGCGTTCGGTGGCCAGCCCCCAACCGGCAATGGCGCCAAGGTCGCTGGACAGACCGAAGAAAGGCAGCAGGACATCGGCCTCCAAAAGCCGCTCGTGGCCCTCTAGGGTGCGCACACTGACGCCCCGCAGCCGGCCACCGGCGCCGGTGAGGCCGGCAAGTTGATAGGGAATGACAAGCTCGATACGGCCGGTCTCGGCAAGCGCCTGCAACTGGGCGGCAGATTCCGGTGCCGCGCGAAAACGCGGCCGGCGATGCACCACCATCACATGGGCCGCCACGTCGGCCAGCGCCAGCGCCCAGTCCACCGCCGAATCCCCGCCACCGGCGATGACCACGCGCTTGCCGCGAAAATCCTCGCGGCGGCGAATCGCATAGAAGACGCTGGTCTTCTCATAGTCCTGAATGCCAGGCAGGGGCGGCCGGTTGGGACCGAAGGCGCCGCCGCCGGCGGCAATCACCACCGCCCGCGCGGTGATGCGGGTGCCGCGGTCGGTGGTGACGGTGAGGCGCCCGTCTCCGTCCCTGTGGTCGTCCAGAGCGGCCACGGTCTCGGCCAGATGATAGGTTGGCTGGAAGGGTCGGGCCTGTGCCTCCAGTGCTTCTACAAGCTGACCGGCATCGATCCGCGGAAAGCCCGGAATGTCGTAGATCGGCTTTTCCGGGTAGAGGGCGGTGCACTGGCCGCCCACCTCCGGCAGGGCGTCAATCACATGGCAGGACAGCTTCAGCATGCCAAGCTCGAACACCGCGAACAGGCCGGCCGGTCCGGCGCCGATGATCACCACATCGGTTTCATGGGAACGGGCCGTCCCGCCGCCAGCCGCGTCATCAGTGGCAGGCGCAGAACGTGCGGGTGTGTAGGATGGGGCCGGCATGAGGCGAAAACATCTGTCAGTGGAGGCCGGAGACGATGACGGCACGCCATCGGCGGCGGGCGCCACATTGACGCCCGCCGGTGGCCGGTTCAACCCTGTCGCCCTGGGTTCAGCCCGGCAGTGGCGGCGATGATGACGGGGGACGGCATGATCCGGCGGCGGTTGGCCGACGAGGCGGCGACGGAGCGCCTGGCCGCCGCCGTGGCCAGCGTGGCGCAGGCCGGCGACATCGTCGCCCTGTGGGGCGGCCTCGGCCTCGGCAAGACCGTCTTTGCCCGCGCCTTTATCCGCGCCCGCGCCGGCCACACCGGCACCCCGCCGCCGGCCGAAGTGCCAAGCCCCACCTTCACCCTGGTGCAGGTCTATGACATGGCGGCGGGACCGGCAGTGTGGCATTTCGATCTTTACCGTCTGCGCCAGCCGGAGGAGGCGTGGGAGCTGGGGATCGAGGACGCCTTCGCCAGCGCCATCGTCCTGATTGAGTGGCCCGAGCGGCTGGGTGATCTGCTGGCGGGGCTATCGCCGACGGCTCGCCTGGATGTGCGCCTGTGCGATGGCGGTGCTGCCACCGCACGGTGCGTCAGCCTGACCGGCCATGGCGGCTGGTCGGAGCGTCTGGCCGATCTGGCGGCCAGCACGGGAGAGGCCAGTACGGGAGCAGGCGAGCAGCAGAGGAAACCCGCATGAGCGGACCGTTGCCTGAGGGGGCGCAGCGCGAGCGGCGGCGGCAGGCGTTCGTCAGGGCGGCCGGCTGGGCGGACGCGGTGGTGGAACCGCTGACCGGCGATGCGTCGTTCCGCCGCTACTGGCGGCTTCGTCGGGGCGGCCGGTCGCTGATCCTGATGGATGCGCCGCCGGGACGGGAGAGTGCCGCCGACTTCGTGGCGGTGGCGCAGTTGCTGAGGACGGCCGGCCTGAGCGCGCCGGCGATTCACCACGCGGCGGCGGACGGTTTTCTGCTGCTGGAGGACTTTGGCGACGCCACCTTTACGCGGCTGCTTAACCAGGGCGCGGACGCCCACGACCTCTATGCCCTGGCGGTGGATGCGCTGATCGTCCTGCGCCAGCGTGTGCAGCTATCGACATTGCCGACATTGCGTCGCCTGAGCGCGCCTGTCCTGCTGGACCAGGTGGAGCTGCTGACCCAATGGTATCTGCCGCTGGCCGGCGGCGGCGTGCCTCATGAATCCGCCGCCGCCGCGTGGCGTGCCGCATGGACCGAGGTTCTGGCAGGACGACCGGCGGAGCCGGAAACCCTGGTTCTGTATGATTATCATGTGGACAATCTGATTCGTCTTACCGACCGTTCAGCGGTTGCCGCCTGCGGCCTGCTGGATTTTCAGGATGCCGTGAAGGGACCGGCCCTGTTCGATCTGGTGTCGTTGTTGCGTGACGTGCGGCGGGACGTGCCACCGGATCTGGCGCAGGCCATGCAGGCGCGCTATCGCGCCGCCTTTGCGCCAATGGGCGATGGAGATTTCGACCATGCGGCGGCGCTGTGGGCGTTGCAGCGCAACTGTCGCATTCTTGGCACCTTTGCGCGCCTGTGCGTACGCGATGGCAAGCCCGGCTATCTGGCCTTCCTGCCGCGAGTCTGGCGGCTGGTGGCGGAGGATGCCGCCCACCCGGCGCTGAGCCCGGTGCGTGAGTGGCTGGACCGCCATGTGCCGCCGCCGGCCCGACACATCACCCCGCCGGAGGCCGGCCGTGGCTGAGGGCATTGCCGTGCCGCGCCATGCCATGGTGATGGCCGCCGGACGCGGCAGCCGCATGGGCACGCTCGGCTCGACCACCGCCAAACCCATGCTGGAAGTGGCGGGAACCAGCCTGATCCACCGCTGTCTTGGCCAGATGGCCGGGGATGGGGTGGGCGAAGTGGTTGTCAATCTGCATCACCAGGCCGATGCCCTCCGCCGGCATCTGGCGGTGCTGGCCAGGCCGCGCATTACTCTGTCAGCGGAATCGACACTGCTGGACACCGGCGGCGGCGTGGTTCGGGCGCTGCCGTGGCTGGGCCCGGACCACTTCATGGTGGCCAACGGCGATGGCCTGTGGCAGGGCACACCATCGCCGTTTCAGACGCTGGCCGCAGCCTGGCGCGAGGAGGCTATGGACGCCCTGCTTCTGCTCAAGCCGCGCCACGATGTGAGGGGCGATACACGTTCAGCGGGCGACTATTTCCGTGATGACGGCGGCCGCCTGCAGCGACGCCCCGCCGTGCGCCCGGCACCCTACATGTATGCCAGCGTCACGCTTTATCATCGGCGTGCCCTGGCCGATGCACCGGACGGTGTGTTCGGCATGCGCGATCTGTGGGATCGCCTGGAACGACGCGGACGCCTGTATGGCGCAGTCTATGCGGGCGATTGGTGGCACCTGACGACGCCGGAGGATCTGGCGCGGGCCAATGACGCCCTGGCCAGCGCACCGGACAATCGGCCATGAGCGGGTCCCGGCTGACAGCGCAAGTCTACAGCATCCCGCCGGGGGCACCGTTTCTGGACGCGCTGGCTGACGGTGTGCTTGCGACCTTCGGCGGCGGCTCGCCGCTGGACCTGGCCAGGGTGCGTATCCTGCTGCCGACGCGGCGCGCCTGTCGCGATCTGGGCGACGCGTTTCTGCGGCGGCGCGGCCAGTCCCTTCTGCTTCCCGGGATATCGCCCCTGGGCGATCTGGACGAGGACGAAGCGCATTTCGACAACCCCGCTGGCGGCGGCACACTGGCAGCCGATCTGCCGCCGGCCATCGCGCCGATGGAGCGCCGGTTGCTGCTGACCCGGTTGATCCTGCAGTGGGGTGAGCGGCGTGGGCGATCCGGCAGGGACGCTGTTGGCGGACAGGGCGCGAGGGGCGCGCCGCGGGTCGACCAGGCGGCGCTGCTGGCGGATGCGCTCGGCCGGCTGCTGGATCAGGTTGCCACGGAAGAGCTGAGTTTCGACCGGCTGGCCGAGCTGGCGCCGGAGCGTTTCGCCAGCCACTGGCAACTGACGTTGGATTTTCTTCGCCTGCTGACCGAGGCTTGGCCGGCGGTGCTGGCCGAGCGTGGCCAGATGGATGCTACCAGCCGCCAGGTCGCCGGGCTTCGTCAGCAGGCGGCGCGATGGCGCGCCACGCCGCCCGACCATCCGGTCATCATTGCCGGCTCCACCGGATCGGTCCCCGCCACCCGCGCCTTGATGGGGGTAGTTGCCGGGCTGGCGCAAGGGTGCCTGGTGCTGCCGGGGCTGGACACCCACATGGACGACAATGTGTGGGCGGCGCTGGAGCCGACCCACCCGCAGTTTGGCCTGAAGGAATTGCTGGCCAGTCTGAGTGTCGCCGGCCGGCCGGCGACACGCGGGGATGTGGCGGCGTGGCCGTTGAGTGGTGATCTGGCGCCGGCCGCGCCGGAGCGCAGCCGCCTGTTGAGCCAGGCGCTGCTGCCGGCGGCCAGTGTCGGTGACTGGGAGGCGCTGCGGGCGATGGATGGCGCCTGCCTCAGCCGTGTGGTCCGGGTGGACTGCCGCACCTCGCGCGAGGAAGCCGGTGTGATTGCCCTGGCCCTGCGCGAGACGCTGGCGGTGCCGGACCAGACGGCGGCGCTGGTGACACCTGATCGCACGCTGGCGCGGCGGGTGGCGGTGGCGCTTGCGCGTTGGGATATCCAGGTGGACGATTCGGCCGGCGTGCCGCTGGCCCAGACGGTGCCGGGGGTGTTTGTCAGCCTGCTGGCCACGGCCATGAGCGAGGACATGGCGCCGGCGCCGCTGCTGGCGGTGTTGAAGCATCCGCTGGCGGCGGGTGGCGAAACGCCGGTGGTCTTTCGCGAGGCGGTGCGCCACATGGAACGTTGTGTTCTGCGCGGGCCGCGGCCGGCTCCCGGGCTGGGCGGCGTGGTGGCCTCACTCCGGCGGCTGGCCAGGCAGGCGACCGCATGGCGCAGGACCCGTGACCATGACACCCCGCGAGCGGCGCGCGATGTGGACCCGGCGGAGATGCAGGCGCTGGCCGGCCGGATGCAGCACCTGAAGGCGGCGGCCGATCCCTTCGCCCGCCTGCTGCGGCGGCGACGGGTTATGCTGGCCGATCTTCTGGACGCCCATCTGGCCCTGGCCGAGGCGCTGGCGGCCACAGACTCCGCAAATGGCGCGGCCCGTCTGTGGCACGGCGAGGCGGGGCAGGCGCTGGCCGCGTTCCTGGCCGATCTCAGAGGCCGCTCGGCTGTTCTGGGGCCAGTGTCGGGTGCCCACTACAGCCATTTGCTGGCCGCCCTGCTGGCCGGGCAGGCGGTGCGGCTGGCCGGTCGCAGCCATCCCCGACTGGCTATTCTCGGCCTGCTGGAAGCGCGGCTGGCGCGCTATGACCGAATGATTCTGGGCGGCCTCAACGAAGGCACATGGCCGGGCGAACCGGCGGCCGATCCGTGGATGAGCCGGCCCATGCGCCAGAGCTTTGGCCTGCCCGCGGCGGAGCGCCGCATCGGCCTGGCGGCGCACGACTTTACCCAGGCCTTTGCCGCACCGGATGTAATTCTGACCCGGGCCGAGCGCGTGGATGGCCAGCCGACGGTGCCGTCACGCTGGCTGACCCGGCTGGATGCGGCATTGCAGGGCGGCGGCATGGCGGACGGGCTGACAAAGGATGCCAGCGTGTGGCGCGACTGGGTGCGTCAGCTTGATGATCCGGCGCTGGCGGTGCCGGCCCTGGCCGCAGGCGAGAGCCGGCCGGCGCCGACGCCGCCGGTGGCGGCGCGGCCACGCCGCCTGTCGGTGACGGCAGTAGAGACCTGGCGCGACAATCCCTATGCGGTCTATGCCCGTTACGTGCTGCGCCTGCGGCCACTGGACCCGCTGGATGGCGAACCGGGCGCGGCCGATCGCGGCATCATCATCCACCGGGTGCTGGACCGCTTCATGGCGCGGGTCAGCGAGACCGGCTGGCCGGGCGACCCGGTGAGCATGCTGCTGGCCATGGGCGAGGACGCCTTTGCCGACCTCATGGACCGGCCCTCGGTCCGTGCCTTCTGGTGGCCGCGGTTCCGCCGGGTGGCCAACTGGTTTGCCCTCGAGGAGGGCGCGCGCCGCAGCAGCCTCAGCCAGACATGGAGCGAGGCTGAAGGCCGGCTGGTGCTGGCTGGCCCGGCCGGCGATTTCACCCTGACGGCCAGGGCCGACCGTATTGACCGGCTGTCGGACGGCACCCTGACCATCATCGACTACAAGACCGGCAGCGCGCCGTCGACGAAGAAAGTGGCGGCACTGGTGGCGCCGCAACTGCCGCTGGAGGCGACCATCGCCGAGGCCGGCGGCTTTGCCGGTGATGGCGGCCGCGGACCGGCGGCCGGACCGGTGTCGACGCTCGCCTACTGGAAGCTGACCGGTGGCGCCATGCCCGGCAGGGTTCAGACCATAGACGCGGTGCAGCATGATCTGGCGGCCCGGGCGCGGCTCATGCTGAGCCGGCGGATCGCGCTCTATGACCGGGTAGAGCAGCCCTATACGGCACGGCAAAGCCGCACCCCGGCGGCCATGGATTATGACCATCTGGCACGGCGCAAGGCATGGTTGCTGGCGCAGGACCTGGGTGATGGCCGGGATGGCACCGATAACGGCGAAAATGAGGGCGGGTCATGAGCCGCGACGGCGGCGACCATGTGGCCGAAGCCTTTCCCGGCGCGCGACGGGCCGAGGAATGGCAGAACAAGGCGGCGGAGCCGGACGCCTCGGCCTGGGTCTCCGCCTCGGCCGGCACCGGCAAGACATCGGTGCTGGTGCGGCGCCTGCAGCGGCTGCTGCTGAGCGGCGTACCGCCGGAGCGCATTCTGTGCCTGACCTATACCCGCGCCGCGGCGGCGGAGATGGCCATCCGGCTGAACGATGAGTTGCGCCGGTGGGCCACCTCTGACGGCGATACGCTGCTGGAGACGCTCAGGCTTCCGACCGGCACGGAGCCGGACGGTGAGACCTGCCGCCGCGCCCGCCAGCTCTATGCGGTGGTGGCCGATGCGCCCGGCGGCATGGCCATAGACACCTTGCATGCGTTCTGCCAGTCGCTGTTGCGCCGCTTTCCGCTGGAAGCCGGCGAAGCGCCTAACTTTGCCCTGGCCGAAGAGCGGGACCAGGCGGACCTGCTGGCCGATGCGCGTCGTGCGGTGCTGGCGCGCGAAGCGGGTATGGCGACCGCCGATGGCGATGGCGAAGAGGGTCCGTCACCGGACTCCGCTACAGGCAGCCTCGCCGCCGCACTGGACATTGTGGCGCAGCAGGTCGGTGAGGCCGACTTCGCCAATCTCATGCGCGAGCTGACGGCGCAGCGCGGACGGCTGGCTCAGTTGCTGGCGGCCGATGGCCGGGCGCGCATGACGGCCAGGCTGCGCCAGCGCCTGGGAGTGGCGGAGGAGGCGACCGCAGATCAGGTGCGGGCCATGGCCGTGGACGAGACGGCGTTTGACGGCGTCGCCCTGCGACGCGCGGCGGCGGCGTTGCTGGAAGGGTCAAAGACCGACTGCGCCGCCGGCCAGCGGATGGCCGACTGGCTGGCGGCGGGCACGGCGGAACGCATCGCCGGCCTGGCCGATTATCGCCTCGCCTTCTTTACCCAGAGCGGAACAGTCCGAAAGTCCTTCGCCACCAAGGCCACAAGCGATGGCATGCCGGACATCGTCACGGTGATGGCCGAAGAAGCCGGACGTCTGGACGCGGTGCAGACCGTTCTGAAGGGGCTTGACCTGGTGGCGGCAACCGACGCCCTGCTGGCCATCGGCGAAGCGATTGTGGGCGAGTATGAGCGACACAAGGCCATGCGCGGCCTGCTGGATTATGACGATCTGATTCTCGCCGCCCGCAATCTGCTTGACGGTGAGGGCGCGGCGGCCTGGGTGCTGTTCAAACTGGACGGCGGTATTGACCATGTGCTGATTGACGAGGCGCAGGACACCAGTCCCGATCAGTGGCGCATTATCACAGCGCTGGCCGATGAGTATTTCGCCGCCGCGGATGACGGCGAGCGCCGCCGCACCCTGTTCGCCGTAGGCGACCGCAAGCAGTCCATCTTCTCCTTTCAGGGGGCTGACCCGGACGCCTTCGACGCCATGCACCGGCGCTTTCATGATCGTGCCAAGGCGATCGACAAGCCCTGGCATGAAGTGCCCCTGACCATCTCGTTCCGCTCCACCGTGCCGGTGCTGCGCGCGGTGGACGCGGTGTTCGCCCAGGCGCGAGCGGCTGAGGGTGTGGTGGAGGGCGTAGTGGAGGACGGGCGGGATGGTGCGGGTCGGCTGCGTCACGAGGCCTCGCGCATCGGTCAGGCCGGGCTGGTGGAGGTGTGGCCGGCGGTGCCGCCGGCCGATGACAGCGCCGACCAGGCTGTCACGGACAGTGGCGATGATGAGGCGGTCGGCGATGGTGGCGACACCGCAGACGGCGTGGTGGAGGACTCGCCCAATACCGCGGTGCGCCTGGCCTGGGCCATTGCCGGGCGCGTTGCCCGCTGGCTGCGCGACGGGGAGCATCTGGAGTCGCGGGGCCGCCGGCTGCGCGCCGGCGACATCATGGTGCTGGTGCAGCGTCGCACCATTTTTGTCGAGGAACTGATTCGCGCGCTGCGCACTCTGGACGTGCCAGTGGCCGGCAGCGACCGGCTGGTGCTTACCGACCACCTGGCGGTGATGGATCTGATGGCGCTGGGTCATTTCCTGCTGATGCCGGACGACGACATGACTCTGGCGACGGTGCTGAAGGGTCCGTTCGGTGGCCTCGACGACAGCCAGTTGTTCGATCTGGCCTGGGACCGTGGCGGCGAAAGCCTGTGGCGCCGGCTGGCGACGGCGGCACACCGCGCGGACGACCAGTCCACGGCGTTCGGCCAGGCACACGAGCGGCTGGCCCGCTTGCTGGGCATGGCGGACTTCCGCCGGCCTTATGAATTGTTCGCCGCCGCCCTGGCGCCGCCGCCGGGCGCGCGCCATGCGGCCAGTGGACGGCAGCGCCTGCTGGCCCGCCTGGGGCCCGACGCGGCAGACGCCATTGATGAATTTATGAGTCTGGCGCTGGCCTATGAACGCGGCCATCCGCCGTCGCTGCAGGGCTTTCTGCACTGGCTGGCGGCGGGCGGTGCGGAGGTGCGCCGGGACATGGAGCGGGCCGTGGACGCGGTGCGTGTGATGACGGTGCATGGCGCCAAGGGGTTGCAGGCGCCGGTGGTGTTCATGGCCGAGACCCTGCAGTCGTCGCGGGCCTCGCCCAATCTTCTGTGGTGGATGGACGGCGACCTGCCGGATCTGGTGTGGGCGCCACGGCGGGACATGGAGACGGCGGCGGTGACCCTGGCGCGGGCGGCGGCCGACCGCAACCAGAGGCGCGAGTCGCGCCGCCTGCTCTATGTGGCCATGACGCGGGCGGCGGACCGCTTGTATGTCTGTGGCTATCAGACGGCGCGTCAGCCGGTGAACTCCTGGTACGAACTGGTCCGTGACGGTATGGCGGGGCTGGCGGATGTGGCGACGGTAGAGATGGACTTCGCGGCCGACCTGGCGCCGGCGGCATTGCCGGGTTTGCAGCCATGGTCAGGTCCGGGCCTCAGGCTCCATGTGGCACAGACGGCGGCGGCGGAAGCAGAATCGGAGCGGCCGGCCGGCGTGCGGCGCGCGCTGCCGGACTGGGCGCGGCAGGCGGCGCAGACGCCAGTGCAACCGCCTGTCCCGCTGACCCCGTCCGGTGACTATGGCTCAGGCGATGATCTGCCGGCGGATCAGCCGGAAGCGGAAGCCACCAGCCCGCAGGGCGCGCAGGCCATGGCCTTTGAGCGCGGTCACCTGGTCCATCGTCTGCTCGAGCTGTTGCCGGCGGTGCCGCCGGCGGCGCGATCAGCCCGCGCCCTTGCCTGGCTGGCGGCGACGGCCGAACGGATGACGCCGACGATGCGGCAAGAACTGGTGAAGGAAGTCATCGGCGTTCTTGAGCACCCGGCAACCGCCCCGTTGTTCGGCGGCGAGGGCATGGCCGAGGCGCCGGTGGTGGGGATGGTGGACAGCCGCGCCGGTCGGCGCGCAGTCAGCGGCCGGATTGACCGCCTGGCGGTGTTGTCGGACCGCGTCATCATTGCCGACTATAAGAGCGGAACCCCGCCGCCGGCGGGCATCGCCATACCACCGGCCTACACCCGGCAGATGGCCTTGTATCGCGCTGTTCTGGCACCACTTTTTCCTGACAGGCCAGTCGATTGCGCGGTGATCTGGACCTTTGGCCCGAGGGTCGACTGGCTGTCGCCGGAAGAGATGGAGGCGGCCTTGCCTTGACCCGGCAGGGGCTGCTTCCTAGATTCAAACACAATTGATCTGTGACAGGGACGTCGGCCAGGCCGGCGTCATTTGTCTTTCAGACGCCGCATACCGGATGGAACGCACCGCGCGGGACATACCGGGCGGAACACAAGCGTCGCACATGCCGACGCGACAGACAGGAGGGACGTGATGGCGACCAAACCAGTCACGGACGAATCATTCGAGAACGATGTTCTCAAATCCAGCGCCCCGGTGCTGGTGGACTTCTGGGCCGAGTGGTGCGGTCCGTGCAAGATGATCGCACCCTCGCTGGAAGATCTGGCCAATGACATGGGCGAGAAGATCGTTGTCGCCAAGGTCAACATTGACGAGAACCCCAACACACCCTCGAAGTATGGGGTGCGCGGCATCCCCACCCTGATGATCTTCAAGGACGGTCAGGTGGCCTCCATGAAAGTGGGCGGCGTGGCCAAGAGCAAATTGTATGAATGGGTGGAGCAGTCGCTGTAGGCGGCCCTGCCGTTGCTTAAGCGGCGTCACCGCCGTTGAAAAGGCCCCGCGCGGGGCCTTTTCTTTTTGCCCCGCTCGATGGCGCGGCGCGATCAGCCCGGCAGGTTGCGATCAGCCATTGTCGCGCAGCACGGCGCCGGCCAGATAGAGCGAGCCGCATATCAGTATGCGGCCGCCGCTGGGCCGGTTGGCCCCGCCGCCTTTCGCCATGTCGGCGTCTGCCACGATCTGGTTGAGTGCCGTCGCCACATCCGGCGCCGACATGGCGTTGGCGCCGGCGTCGCGGCCGATGCTGGCCAGGGTGTCGGCCGGCCAGGCATTGGCCTCGCCGGGGACGGCCACGGTCTGCAGCGAGGCGAGGTGCGGCGCCAGCGGGGCCAGAAACCCCGCCGCGTCATGGCTGTTGATCATGCCGGCGATGACGTGCAAGGGCAGGGTCGGAGTCTCCAGCGACCAGGCCAGCGCCTGACCGGCCAGCGCCAGGCCGGCGGCGGGATTGTGACCGCCGTCGAGCCACAACTCCCAGCCGGCCGGCAAGGCATCCACCAGCGGGCCGGTGCGCAGACGTTGTAGCCGGGCCTGCAGTCGGGCGCTGGCCAGACCCTGGCGAATGGCCGATTCATCCACCCGGTCGAAGAGGGAGGTCGCCTCGCAGATGGCGATGGCGTGGCCGGCATTTTCAAACTGGTGAGCGCCCGGCAGGACCGGTGGCGGCAGGTCGAACCGCCACCGGCGACCGCGGTAGATCAGCCGCGGCCCCTGGGCGGTCAGGCTGCGCACCGCCTGCCAGTCCTGTCCGGCGACGAAGAGGGGAGCGGCGATCTCTTCCGCCCGGCGGCGGATCACCGCCATGGCCTCGGCCGACTGCCGGGCAATGACGGCGGGTGACTGCGCCTTGAGGATGCCGGCTTTTTCACCGGCGATGGCCGCCACCGTGTCGCCGAGATAGGCCATGTGGTCGAGGGACACCGGGGTGATGGCGGTGACCGCCGGCCTGGTCACCACATTGGTTGCGTCGAGACGGCCGCCAAGACCGGTTTCCAGCACCAGGGCATCGGCCGGCACCCGCGAAAAGGCGAGAAGCGCGGCGACGGTGGTGATCTCGAAATAGGTGATGAGCTGATGGTCGTTGGCGGCCTCCACCTCGGCCAGCAGCTCCGCCAGGTCGGGCGAGGAGATCTCCGTGCCGGCAAGACAGATACGTTCGTTGAAGCGCACCAGATGGGGCTTGAGGTAGGCGTGCACACGATAGCCGGCGGCCTGCAGGATGGCGGTGGTGAAGGCGCAGGTGGAGCCCTTGCCGTTGGTGCCGGCCACATGAATGACCGGCGGCAGCCTGTCCTGCGGATTATCCAGGCGGTCCAGCAGCCGCCAGACCCGATCCAGCACAAGGTCCATGACCTTGGGGTGGAGAGTCATCATCCGCGCCAGAATGGACTCCGGCGTGGCCGTGGCCGGATCGGCGGTAGTCAGGGAGAGGAACCCGCAGGGCCGGTGGTCGCCGCCGCGGCGCGGTCTTCCTTGCGGCGACCCTTGCCCTGCTTGTCACCGGCGCCGGCCTTGTCGGCGGCCGGCAGGGCGACGACCTCTCCGGGCTCGGCGCTGCGGGTGAGCAGACCGGCCAGGCGGGCCAGCGTGTCGCGCAGCGCCTTGCGCGGCACCACCATGTCCACCATGCCGTGTTCCAGCAGATACTCCGACGACTGGAAATCGTCGGGCAGTTCCTGGCGGATGGTTTCCTGAATGACACGCTTGCCGGTGAAGCCGATGGTCGCCCCCGGCTCCGCCAGAATGACATCCCCCAGCATGGCGAAGGAGGCGAGGACGCCGCCGGTCGTGGGGTCGGTCATGAGGACGATGAAGGGCAAGCCGCGCTCTTTCACCTGCTGCACGGCGACAATGGTGCGCGGCATCTGCATGAGGGAGAGGATGCCTTCCTGCATGCGGGCGCCGCCGGAGGCGGGAATGGCGATCAGCGGCGCCTGCTGCAGTACCGCCAGGCGGGCCGCGGCGACCAGCGCCTCACCGGCGGCCATGCCCATGGAGCCGCCGAGAAAGCGAAAATCGAACACCGCGCACACCGCCGGATGGCCGCCAAGCCGGCCATGGGCGACAATGACCGCATCATCCTCGCCGGTCTTGTCGCGGGCGTCCTTCAACTTGTCGGTGTAACGCTTGCGGTCGCGAAACCGCAGCGGGTCGGCGCCCACCTTTGGCGGTTCTATGCGGCTGAACTGGCCGTCATCGAAGAGCATGGCCAGTCGCTGCATGGCGTCCAGCCGCAGGTGGTGGCCGCAGTGATGACAGACATGAAGATTCTCGCCCAGGTCACGATGGAACAGCATCTGACCGCAGCCCGGGCAGGTCTGCCAGAGATTGTCCGGCATGTCCTGCTTCTGGCCGACCAGACGCTGGATGCGGGGGCGGACGAAATTGGTCAGCCAGTTCATGGGACAATCCGGGTTGAGCCTGGGGAGCCGATGATAGCGGCGCAGTATAGCGCAGATACGGCCGCCATCACGGGGTGCCTGCGCGGGCCTGCCGAACCGCCCCGGACAGCGCCCGGACCTGGGCCAGAACCCGCTCCGTCAGCCCCGGTTTCGCCTGGCCCTGGCCATCGGTTTCCGCAGCGATGGTTTCCACAATGGCGCTGCCGACGACCACCGCATCGGCAACCCGGCCGATGGCCGCCGCCTGTTCGGGCGTACGGATGCCAAAGCCGACGCCAACCGGCAGGTCACTGGCGGCGTGCAGGCGCGCCACCGCCTGGTGCGCCGCCTCCTCCGGCACCGCGCGGGTGCCGGTGATGCCGGTGATGGACACATAGTAGAGCCAGCCCGAGGCATTGGTCAGGACCACCGGCAAGCGCTGTTCATCGGTGGTCGGGGCGATCAGACGGATGAAATGCAGGCCGGCCTGGCGCGCCGGCAGGCAAAGCTCCCGATCCTCTTCCGGCGGTAGATCAACCACAATGAGGCCGTCCACGCCGGCGGCCCGGGCATCGGCCACAAAGGCCGCAACCCCATAGCGATAAATCGGATTGAAATAGCCCATGAGGATAAGCGGGGTGGCGTCATCGTCGCGGCGAAAGGCGCGGACCATGGCCAGCACGCCGCGCAGGGTCATGCCGCCGGCCAGTGCGCGCAGGCCGGCCGCCTGAATGGCCGGACCGTCGGCCATGGGATCGGTGAACGGCATGCCAAGTTCGATGAGGTCGGCGCCGGCCGCCGGCAGGCCGGCCAGCAGGCGGGCCGAAGTGGCGGCATCGGGATCGCCGGCCGTCACATAGGGGACGAAGGCGGCGCGGCCTTCGTCCTTCAGGGCGACGAACCGTCGGGCCAGGCGGTCGTTGGTGTTCACAGGCTGCGCCCCAGGTGCTCGGCGACGGCGAAGACATCCTTGTCGCCACGGCCGCACATGTTCATGACCAGAAGGTGGTCGGACGGCAGGTCCGGCGCGATTTTCATCACATGAGCCAGGGCGTGGGCCGGCTCCAGCGCCGGCAGAATGCCTTCCAGCCTGGTGCAGAGCTGAAAGGCCTGCAGCGCCTCGCTGTCGGTCACCGACACATACTGGACACGGCCGCTGTCGTGCAGCCAGGCATGTTCCGGCCCGATGCCCGGATAGTCGAGGCCGGCGGAAATGGAATGGGCCTCGGTGATCTGGCCGTCGTCGTTCTGCAGCAGGTAGGTGCGGTTGCCGTGCAGCACACCGGGCACCCCGCCGGACAGGGATGCGGCATGGCGGCCGGTCTCGACGCCGTCACCGCCTGCTTCGACGCCGGTGATGCGGACCGCCGCGTCATCGAGGAAAGGATGGAACAGGCCGATGGCATTGGAACCGCCACCGATGCAGGCAACCAGATGATCGGGCAGGCGGCCTTCGGCCTCTTCCATCTGCCAGCGCACTTCCTCGCCGATGATGCATTGAAAGTCACGCACCATGGCCGGATAGGGATGCGGGCCGGCCGCCGTGCCGATGATGTAGAAGGTGGAGTCCACATTGGCCACCCAGTCGCGCAGCGCCTCGTTCATGGCGTCCTTGAGGGTGCGCGAACCGGAGGTGACGGGAATGACCTCCGCCCCCAACAGGTTCATGCGAAAGACGTTGGGCTGCTGCCGCTTCATGTCGGTCTCGCCCATATAGACCGTGCACGGCAGGCCGAAGCGGGCGCACACGGTGGCCACTGCGACGCCGTGCTGGCCGGCCCCGGTCTCGGCGATGATGCGGGTCTTGGCCATGCGCCGGGCCAGCAGAATCTGGCCCATGGTGTTGTTGATCTTGTGGGCGCCGGTGTGGTTGAGCTCGTCGCGCTTGAAGTAAATCTTCGCGCCGCCCAGATGCTCCGTCAGGCGTTCGGCGAAGTAGAGCGGGCTGGGCCGTCCCACATAGTGCTTGAGGAAGTGATTGAGTTCCTGGCGGAAGGCCGGATCCTGCCGCGCCGCGTTATAGGCCTTCTCCACCTCAAGAATCAGTGGCATCAGCGTCTCGGCGACGAAGCGACCGCCAAAGAGGCCGAAATGGCCGCCTTCGTCGGGGCCGCTGCGGTAGGAGTTGATGGTCGGGCGCGAGGCGTCGGTCATGATGGGCTCAGGGTTCGGCGCTGTCCGGGAATTCGCCGGCCGGGCCGGGACAGGAGGGGTGCATAGCACAGGCGGCGGAGCGGGGCACGGGGGGCGCCGTGGCGACGGTCGTTTTGGGCTACGGGGTGGGTTACCGGGTACAGAACCGGGCGCACGGCCGGGCCCCTCAGGCAGTGCGGCAGGCTTCCAGAAAGGAGCGGATACGCTCGGGGTCTTTGACGCCCGGCGCGGATTCGACCCCTGACGACACATCCACATAGCGGGCGCCGGATATGGCTACCGCCTCGCCCACGGTTTGCGGCGTCAGGCCGCCGGACAGCATCCATGGTCGGCGAAAGCGTGGCGCCGCCGCAATCAGCCGCCAGTCAAAGGCAATGGCGTTGCCGCCGGGCAGGGCGTTTGTCATCGCCGCCGGCGGCTTGGCATCGAACAACAGCCAGTCGGCCACCGGTTCATAGGCGCGCGCTTGTTCCAGGTCGGCGGCCTCGGCGATGGCCACGACCTTCATGACCGGTGTGGCAAAGCGCTGGCGGATGGCGACGACCCGCGCCGGGTCTTCATGACCATGCAGTTGCAGAAGGGTCAGGGGCACGGCAGCCAGCAGGCCGGCCAGCTCGTCATCACCGGGATCGACCAGCAGGCCAACCCGCTCCACCCCTTCGGGCGTGGCGCGAGCCAGGGCCGCTGCCTGGTCCTGTGTCACGTAGCGCGGCGAGCGCCGATAGAAGACGAAGCCGACGGCGGCGGCACCGGCTTTCGCCGCCACGGCCAGCGTCTCGGGCGTAGCGATACCGCAGATCTTGGCCTGAACCACCACGGTATGGCCGGTCGTCAGACGCCGGCGCGCATGTCGGCGGCCACCCGCGCCGCTGCCTGCGCCACATCACCCGCCTGGGTGACCGGCCGGCCGACGACGATGCGGTCGGCGCCGGCGGCAACAGCGGCGGCTGGCGTCACATGACGCTTCTGGTCCTGGACGGCGGCCCAGTCAGGCCTGACCCCCGGCGTCACCAACAGAAAGTCAGGGCCCAACCGGCGGCGCAGGTCGACTGCTTCATGGGGCGAACAGACGACGCCATCGAGGCCGCAGTCGCGGGTCAGGGTGGCCAGCCGCACCACCATGTCGGCGGCATTGCCGGCGACGCCGATATCGGCCAGGTCATGGTCGTCGAGGCTGGTGAGCGCGGTGACGGCGATCAGCGCCGGGCGTGGCCGGCCGAGGCGCGACGCCTCTTCGCCGCTGGCGTCGAGCGCCGCCTGCAGCATGGCACGGCCGCCACTGGCATGAATGTTGAACAGCGAGACGCCGAGGGCCACCGCGCCGCGGGCGGCGCCGGCTACCGTGTTGGGGATGTCGTGAAACTTGAGATCGAGAAAGACCGGCGCGCCCAGGTCGACAATACGGCGCACACCATCGGGTCCATTGGCGGTGAAGAACTCCATGCCCAGCTTGACGCCGCCTAGCGGTGGCACGACGGCTCGCGCCCAGGCCAGGGCCTGGTCGCTATCGCGGGTGTCGAGCGCCACGAAGGCGCGGCTGGCGGCGTCCGTCACGGTGGCGGACGACAGGACCGGGGACGGTGCGGCGGATCGGGACATGGTGCGGTCTCGCTTCAGGCACAGGCGGCGCGGCGAGCGTCGCCCTTAGTCACGGCGGGCGCCCATGCCTAGCACAGTGGCTCAGGCTTCCAAAGTCAGGATGATCGGGCCGCGCCGGGTAACGACGACGGTGTGTTCGTACTGCACCGTAAAGCTGGCCGGATCATCGGCCAGCAGGGTCCAGCCGTCGGCCCCCTGCTCAGCCCACTCGGCGCCGGTGGAGAGGAACGGCTCGATGGCCATGACCATGCCATCGGCCATCAGCCGTTGATCGGGACCGCGATCCGGCAGGCCGTGCGAGGTGGCGATCTCGCGCGGCTCGTCATGCAGGGTGCGGCCGACGCCGTGGCTTAGCAGGTTGTGGATCTGGCTGTAGCCGCGGCGGCGGGCGAAGCGACCGACGCGCATGGCAATGTCGTCCAGTGGCCGGCCGGCGCGCACCGCCAGCAGGGCCTGGGCCAGCGCCTTGCGGCCGTCACCGCACAGGCTGTCGAGCCGGGCGGTGGATGGCGGCACCACAAAGCTGCCGCCATTGTCGGCGAACAGGCCGTCCTTTTCCGCCGAAACGTCTATGTTCACCAGATCGCCGGCGGCGATGACGCGATCACCGGGAATGCCGTGCGCCACTTCGGGATTGATGCTGATGCAGGTGGCGCCGGGAAAATTGTAACAGGCCTCCGGCGCGGAGCGCGCACCTTCGCGTTCCAGCAGGGCGCGGCCGATGGCGTCGAGCTCCGCCGTGGTCATGCCCGGCTCCATGGCTTCGGCCATGCGCCGCAGCACCATGGCGACGATACGGCCAATGTCCCGGAGCCTTTGCAGATCGTCCTCGCCGGAGATGGTCATGCGGGGTCACCGCCCGGGTCAAAGGTGCGGCCGGGGCGCGGCTCGATCTGTCCGCTGACGGCCGGCGGCGATTGTTCTGCGGCCCGCGCCTGTTCGTCGTGCAGCGCCTTTTCGGCCGTTGCCAGTCGCTCTTCCATCTGACGGATGGTGCGTCGCCCATGGCGCAGTGCCTGACGGGTGGCGCCACCGTGCAGCCAGGTGAGCACCGCGCCACACAGCCAGCCGATGGCCAGGCTGGCGATGACCAGCAGATAGACCGGCATCTCCACCTGCCAGGGCAGGGGCTCCAGCGCCAGAGTGAGGCGCGCGGGATTGCTCAGCACGAAAAGGACCAGGATGACGGCCAGAAGCGACAGCATGATCCAGCGCAATCGGGACATCATGGCGAGTGAACTCCGCGTCTGGTGTGGCCCGGACCGGCCAGGTCAGGGCGGCTCCGCCCATATGGCCGCGTACAGGTGTGGCCGCCATTATCGCCGCCTGCCGCGGCGCCCGGCATCAGGACCGGCTGGCGGACGGCGCGGTCGTGCGGGAGCGGCCCGCTGGCATGTCAGTGTTGAGCCGTTCCCGCAATTCCTTGCCGGTCTTGAAGAAGGGCACGAACTTCTCGTCCACCTTGACCGATTCGCCGGTGCGTGGATTGCGGCCCAGCCTGGGCGCGCGGCGCTTGACCGAAAAGGCGCCGAAGCCACGCAGCTCCACCCGGTCGCCGCGCGCCAGGGCGCGGCTGATTTCATCGAAGATGGTGGTGACGATGCGTTCCACGTCGCGGTGATAGAGATGAGGATTATGCTGCGCGATACGCAGGATGAGTTCCGACTTGGTCATCGCGCCCCTATGGTCCCGGCCCTGTCGTTCCGCGGGCGAATAATCCCCTGTCCGCCCTCCTGGTCGCCGCTTGTGTCTGCGGCGTGGCTGCGGCGGGCGGCTCCCCTGGCGATTGAACGCTGGCGACAGCCGGGAAACCGTGGCAGAGCGGCCCCGGCCCGTCAAGCCTAACCCTCTCGCACACAAGCATTTTTTGGCATTCAGACGATCCTGAAGCCGGGCCGGGCGGGCCAGGCCAGGGCTGCGGCAGGCAAACGAAAGGGGCCCGAATTGGTTTTCGGGCCCCCGCCGTCAGGACGGTTCCGCCGTACAGGAGCGGGACTAGTCGGTCTTGCCGTCAGCCGGGCCGGTGGCTTCCTGTGTGGTGGCCGTGTGGTCAGCGTCACCGGCATCGTCCGCCGCCTCGGCGCCGGCGTCACGTCGTGACAGTGCCGCCCCCAGGATATCGCCGAGGGAAGCGCCGGACTCGGCCGAGCCGAACTGGGCCATGGCCTTTTTCTCGGTGGCCGCTTCCAGCGCCTTGATGGACAGGGTGGCCTTGCGGTTGGCCTGATCGAACTGGGTCACCTGCGCGTCCACCCGCTCGCCTACGGCGAAACGGTCCGGACGCTGCTCGCTGCGTTCACGCGACAGATCGGACCGCCGGATGAACCCGGTCAGGCCATCGGCCAGACTGACCTCGATACCGCCATCGGTGATGGCGGTGACGGAGCAGGTGGCGGTGGCGCCCTTGCGCAGCGCGGCGCCGGCGCTGGCAAACGGGTCTTCGGTCAACTGCTTGATGCCCAGGGAGACACGCTCTTTCTCGGCGTCCACTTCCAGCACCTTGACCTTGACCATCTGGCCTTTTTCGAAGCCGGTCAGCGCTTCTTCGCCGGACTTGTCCCAGGCGATATCAGACACATGCACCATGCCGTCGATATCGCCGGGCAGACCGACGAACAGGCCGAACTCCGTGATGTTGCGGATCTCGCCTTCGAGCTCCAGCCCGGCCGGATGGGCGGCGGCGAAGGATTCCCACGGATTGTCGAAGCACTGCTTGAGGCCAAGGCTGACGCGCCGCTTCTGCGGGTCCACGTCCAGAACCATGACCTCCACCTCCTGGCTGGTGGAGACAATCTTGCCAGGGTGTACGTTCTTCTTGGTCCAGCTCATTTCCGAGACATGCACCAGGCCTTCGACGCCCGGCTCCAGCTCCACGAATGCGCCATAGTCGGTGATGTTGGTGACGCGGCCGGTGAACTTGGTGCCCACCGGATACTTGGCCTCAACGCCCTCCCAGGGATCCGCCTCAAGCTGCTTCATGCCGAGGGAAATACGCTGGGTTTCCGGGTTGAAGCGGATGACCTGCACCTGAACGCTGTCGCCGATCTGCAGAACCTCAGTCGGATGATTGACCCGGCGCCACGCCATGTCGGTCACATGAAGCAACCCGTCAACGCCGCCAAGGTCAATGAAGGCGCCATAGTCAGTGATGTTCTTGACCACACCGGTGCGGACATCGCCTTCTTTGAGGCTGGTGAGCAGCTCGGCCTTCTGGTCGGCCCGCTCGTCTTCCAGCACGGCGCGTCGCGATACGACTATGTTGCCACGCGAGCGATCCATCTTGAGGATGCGGAACTCCAGCGCTGTATTCATCAGCGACGTGGCGTCGCGCACCGGCCGGATATCCACCTGGCTGCCGGGGAGGAAGGACACCGCACCACCCAGATCGACGGTGAAGCCACCTTTGACCCGGCCGAAGATATGGCCCTTGACCGGATCGCCGGAGGTAAAGCTCTTTTCCAGCAGAACCCATGCCTCTTCGCGGCGCGCCCGGTCGCGGCTCAGCACCGCTTCGCCGTTGCGGTTTTCCAGGCGCTCGACAAAGACTTCCACCGTGTCGCCCACCTGGATTTCCGACGCCTGGCCCGGTCCGGCAAACTCCCGAACCGACACCCGCCCCTCGGACTTCAGGCCGACGTCAATCAGCGCCATGTCGTTTTCGATGGCGATAACGCGGCCCTTGACGACCGAACCTTCGAAATCCGGTGTGGCGGCGAGGCTTTCCTCCAGCAGGGCGGCGAAGCTCTCATGCTCGCCTGCGGTCGCGCCGGCGGTGTTCTGTGCTGTGTCTGTCATGCCCTCACTCTGGTCCTTTCCTGTCGTCCGCCAGGTGCTTCCGGCATGCGGACGGGTTGGTGGCTGTGATCCCGCAACAACACCCGTGTCTGGCTGCGCCGGAAGCAGCCGACCGGAAGTGTCGCGCGGGGACGTTCTCGGGCCGTCCATCTTTGCGTCGGCACCGGCGCACCGCGACGCGGCCGGCTATGACGTGGACTTCATCCCATGGGCCTTGTGGCCCGTTGCCGGTCCGGCCTCACTGGCCGGGCGGCAGATCTTCAGTCCGTGGCCCGGGGACCGCTGACCCGTTGCCCGTGGCGGGCGGCCAGGTGGTCCCTGATATAGGCCAGGGCGCGCTGGAACGTCTGATCGGCATCCAGCGCCGTAGTATCGAGCTGCCAAGCGTCGGTGGCAGGAATCAAGGGCGAAACGGCGCGACCGCGATCCAGCGCGTCACGCCGCTCCATATCCTCTAAAACGCGCCCGTATATACTCTTGACGCCGCGGCTGAGCAACTCCTGGTGGCGGCGGCCGGCGCGGGCGTCCAGGCTGGCGGTGACGAAAATCTTGATTTCAGCGTCGGGACAGACTGTCGTGCCGATATCGCGGCCGTCCAGCACGGCGCCAGGCTGGCCGCCCGGCGGCCTTCTGGCGAAAGTGCGCTGCAGGGGCAGGACCGCCCGGCGCACCGCCGCCACCGCCGCCACCTGGCTCGCCGCCTGGCCTATCTGGTCGGAGCGCAGTTCCGCCACCACCGCCGGATCGTCCAGGACCGCCAGATTCAGGCTCTCGGCCGCCCGTGTGGCCGCCGCGTCATCGGCCGGGTCGCCACCGGCCCGCAGCACCGCCCAGGCGACCGCCCGGTAAATCAGCCCGGTGTCGAGGCAGGCATAGCCGAGCGCCGCCGCCAGACGGCGGGCCAGCGTGCCCTTGCCGGCGGCGGCCGGGCCATCAACGGCGATTGTGATTGCAGGCGGCGGCATGGAGCGGGCGGGACGTCGGTCAGGGCTGGTTGGCCGGCCGGATGGCGCCGCCCAGCCGGTTCATCAGCTCGGCGAAGCCGGGGAAACTGGTGGCCACGGTCTCTGCCCCGCTGACCCGGACGGGCCGCGCCGCGGCCAGCCCGAGAACCAGAAAGCTCATGGCGATACGGTGGTCGTGATCGGCCGCCACCGCACAGCCGCCCGGGATATCGGTGGCCCGGCCCTTGCCGCCGATAACCAGGCTGTCCGGTTGCTCCGCCACGTCAACGCCGGCGGCGGCCAGCCCACGGGCGATGGCCGCCAGACGGTCGCTTTCCTTGACGCGCAATTCCGCGACTCCGTCGAAGCGGGTTGTGCCCTGCGCCGCCGCCGCCGCCATGGCCAGAACCGGATATTCATCGATCATGGATGGTGCGCGGGCGGCGGGCACGGTGATGCCGCGCAGTGGTCCCGCCTTCACATGCAGATCGGCGACGTCCTCGCCGCCGGCCCGGCGCGGGTTCAGGTGCTGGATCTGGGCGCCCATTTCCCGCAGGCACAGCAGGATGCCGCTGCGCAGAGGATTGAGGCCGACATTCTCCACCACCATGTCCGAGCCCGGCGTCAGCAGGGCGGCCACCAGGACGAAGGCGGCGGAGGAGATGTCGCCCGGCACGATGATCGGCGCCGCGGTCAGTTCCGGCCGGCCGACCAGGGTCACGGCGCGCCCCTCAGGCGTGGCGACAACGTCCACCCGCGCGCCGAAATGGCGCAGCATCAGCTCCGTATGGTCGCGGGTCGGCGCCGGTTCAACCACCGTGGTGGCGCCCGGAGCGTTGAGGCCGGCCAGCAGCACAGCGCTTTTGACCTGGGCCGAGGCTACCGGCGAGACGTAGTGGATGGGCAGAGGGTCGCTGGCGCCGGTCATGGTCAGCGGCAAGAGGCCACCGGCGCGGGCATCGAAATGCGCCCCCATCAGGCGCAGCGGCGCCATCACCCGCTCCATCGGCCGGCGGGTGAGCGAGCGGTCGCCGGTCAGGGTGGCGCGCATGGCATGGCCGGCGATCAGCCCCATGAGCAGGCGCGTACTGGTGCCGGAATTGCCCAGGTCCAGAATGGCGGCAGGCTCGGCCAGGCCGCCGACCCCGACACCGGTCACCTGCCACTGGCCGGCGCCGCGTCGCTCCACCGTGACGCCCATGGCCCGCAACGCGTCGGCGGTGGCAAAAATGTCTTCGCCTTCCAGCAGGCCGCTGATGTGGGTGACGCCCACCGCCTGGCTGCCCAGCATCAGGGCCCGATGGGACACCGACTTGTCGCCGGGAACCGGCGCCCGCCCGGTCAGTGGCCCGGACGGGCTGCTGATTAGGGTCAGGCCGGCCGCGTCGGCCTCTGGCGGCGGCTGTGGCGGGTGGCGGGCGGTGGTGGCGTCACTCATGGCGTCATCTTGCGGTTGGGGAATCATGGAGTTAGGGACTGGCGCAACCGTGCGGAAACCGGCCAGGGATGGCGGGTGTTTAGCACGAAATGGCGTCTGTCGCTTGCCGCCGTGCTTGCCTGGCTCTCCTGTTGAAAGCCGGAGTATCAGCGGTGCGCCCCCGGTAATCGGCCGGCCGGAGCCCGGGGGTGCGGGATTTTGCTTTGACAGCGGGCGATCATCATGGCAAACGCCGCGTCCTGTTTTGGATTCCCCGTCAGCGGAGATTGACCTTGGCCAGTGCCGACCTTGGCTTCAAGCGGATGTGCCTCAGTTGCGGCGCCCGTTTCTATGATCTCAATCGCGAGCCCATCATCTGCCCCAAGTGTGGCAGCGAGCACAATCCGAACGCCCAGAAGGCGCGCCGCCGCGCGGCGTCGGCGGAGCCGGCCGTGGCGGCCGTGGCGGTGGCGGCCGTCGCCGCCGACGATTCGGCGGAGGATGCCGAGCTGGAGGATGTAGAAGACGATGAGGACGCGGGCATCCCCGAGGTGGACGACGAGGATGACGACGATGAGGAGGTCGCCGCCGGTGCCGGCACCAAGGTGAAGGCCAAACGCCGCTATGCCGCCGATGACGACGACACCACCATCTCGCTTGACGAAGCCGCGGCGGAGGAAGGCGAGAGCGACGACGACGATGATGATGATGACGACGACGACGTCGATGTTCTCGACGATCTCGACGACGTGGACGACGACGACCTGGACGACGATGACGACGAGGACGTTGACGACGACGATGATCTGGATGAGAAGAGCGTCATCTGACGGGCGGCTGTCGGAGGATGACGGCCGGTGCTAGTGTGACGTCCCGGGCCGGGACCATCATCGCCTTAGCGAAGAGATGGAGGCAAAAAAGGCAGGTCTGAACCAGACGTCACATCTGAACCACATGACGTCTGAACCACATGGGATACTTGGGGCCGTAGCTCAGTTGGGAGAGCGCTACAATGGCATTGTAGAGGTCGTCGGTTCGATTCCGTCCGGCTCCACCATCCCGGGACAGTCCGCCGCCACAGTCATGCGATGATCACAGAGGCCCGGCCGCCACAGGCGCCGGGCCTTTTGTCTGTCCGGTGCGGTCAGGCGCTGATCCGCCGCCTGGCATCATCGGCGATGGACAGCAGCACCTGACGCTCCTCATTGCTGGCGCCGACCCGCGGCAGGTCGCCGGCCATGGCGGCGAGGGCGGCGGCGGCACGCCACTCACCGCGACCATAGGCGGCGAGCGCGCGGGCCGCCGGCAATACGACGTCGTGCCAGGTGGGACGGATGGCATCGGCGCTGGCTTCGGCGTAGCGGGTGATGTCCCGGACATGGCCGTCCATGGCCCCGGTCTCTCGGGCCTGGCCCAGGGCGTGGACATAGAGCAGATCGAGGAACGGCCGGCGATGGGCCGGCAGGTCCTGGCGAATGGCGGCGGCGACAGCCTGCCATCGCTCGCCGACCGCAATCCCCCTGAGGCCCAGCCGGGACAGCAGGCCGATGGCGTTCTGCGCGCCGCCGGCGGTGCCCAGCCTGGGGGCAATGTGGTCGTCATAGATCGCCAGCACCCGCTGGTGGCGGTCAAGCGCCAGATGGAACAGGGCGGTGTGCCACCAGTTGTGAGTACGCAGTGCACCACTGCATTCCGCCCAGCCGGCGCGGTGGTCTTCCATCCAGCAGGCGCCGCCGGCCATGTCGCCACGGCTGACGAAGACATGGGCCAGCGCATGATGGGCGCCAGGGTCAACGGGATCGAGGGCGATGGCCTTGCGGCCGGCGGCATCGGCCTCATCAATGCGGCCGCATTCCTCCAGGCCGAACGCCAGCATGCCCCAGGTGTAGCCGATGTCGCTGGCGCCCTTGAGCGCCATGTCCGGCAGGCGCCACAGACGGTCATTGTCGCCGGCGGTATTGGCCAGCGTGGTGCCCAGCAGCACGGCCACCAGATCGCGCGGATGATGGCGGGCGAGGTCTTCAAAACGGTCCAGCGCGGCTGCCCAGTCGCGGGCCTGCCAGGCTTCGAGGGCGGCATACAGCCGATGTTCACGGGCACGAGCCGGGTCATGGGCCGGGTTGCCGGTCCGGTCGCTGCTGGTGCCGGTTGGGTTCAGGGCCGCCGCTGCCCGGTCGAGGAAGGCGCGGGCGTCGCGGCGGTCGGCACTGTCCTGGCCAAGGATACACAGCGCCGCAGCCAGCAGATTGGCCAGCACACAGTCCGGGTCGGCCTCCGCCGCGTCGAGAATCTCTCCGGTGCCGCCATCGAAAGTGAGCAGCCGGTGGCTGAACCTGTCCATGGCGGCGATGGTCGCGGGCGCGCCGCCGCTGATCGGGTTGCCCAGCCAGTCTTCCACCACGCTTACGCCTCCGTCGTCCTTATGTCTGTTGCCGCCAGGCGGTTTCAGGTCCGCAGGGTAGGGCGCGGCGATGCCGACGGCAATGCGACGGAGGAGGACGGGGCCTGGCTGAAAGAGTCGGTGAGGCCAGCGAGGCAGCCGCGCCAGCCACGGGCGTGGCTGTCACGCTGGTCCGCTGTGGCGATGCGTTTGTGAATGACCGTGATGTCGGTGCCGTCGGTCGTCCCCTCGAAGCGCACGGTGACCCGCTCCAACGCCTGCGGCGTGATATCCGTCTGCCAGGTGAAGACCAGCCGGTGCGGCGGTTCAATCACCTGGTAGAGGCCGGCAATGGTGATGCGCCGGCCGTCGGCGAAGTGGTTGACGATGCGGTAAGCGCCGCCGACCTTGAGGTCGAACGCCGCCTCCACCCGCACCACGTCCGGCGGCGTCCACCAGCGACAAAACTGGGTCGGCGTGGTCCAGGCTTCAAAAAGGCGCGCCGGCGTCGCCCGCACGAACTGGCGCATCACCAGATGGAGGTCAGCCACCTTCGCCGCCGTCTTCGGCGAAGCGCGCCAGGGACTGCAGGGTGGCCCGCCACAGGCGACGGTTGCCGGCGAGCCAGGTCTCCACCACCTCGAGGGCGGCGGGATCCAGGGTGCAGCGGTGGACGCGGCCGTCAATGGCCCGCCGGACCAGACCGGCCTGCTCCAGCACCCGGATGTGCTTGGAGGCTGACGGCAGGGCCATGGCGAAGGGAGCGGCCAGGTCGGTTACCTTGGCCGGACCTCCGGCCAGACGGTCGAGCATGGCGCGGCGGTGGCGGTTGGCCAGGGCGCGGAACAGCCGGTCGAGATCGGCCTCGAGCGCCGCTTCTGGCGCACAGGGCCGGGAAGAAGGCGGGGCAGAGGGCAAAGTCATCATTGACGGATACTAAGCCAGGATGGAAACTTAGCCAATAGGGAAACTAAACCAGTAGGGACGGAGCACTGCCATGAGCGAACCCATCCACCAGGACGTCGTGTTGCCGGCGCCGCCGGCGGCGGTCTATGCGGCGTTGACCGACGGCAAGGCGTTCGCCGCCTTCAGTGGCGGCACGGCGCAAATCGAGACCGAGGTCGGCGGCGCGTTCTCGCTGTTCGACGGCCGCATCACCGGCCGCACCATCGAGGCGATCCCGGCCAGCCGCCTGGTCCAGGCGTGGCGGGCGGGCAACTGGGACGATGGGGTCTATTCGCTGGTGCGGTTCGACCTGGCGGCAGAGGGTAAGGGGACGCGACTGACCCTCACGCACGATGCCTTTCCCGACGCCATGCGGCCCCATCTGGAGGGTGGCTGGCCGGCCATGTACTGGCAGCCGCTGACCAAACACTTCACCTGATTTTATAGGGGCGCCTGGCTGTTCAGGTCCGCCCACACCGCCGGAATACCAGGCCGGTCGCCCCATAGGAGGTGTGGCGAAAGACGGCGCTGCGGCCATCCGGGCCGGGCGGGTCGAAGGCCAGGGCGTGACTCTGGCCATCGGCCGTGCGGAGCTGGAACAGGCCGGGATAATCGGCCGCCAGCGGCGTCAGGGTTGGCGACGGAGTCGGGGGCTGGCCGGCGGTTGCCGGGCCGTAAGTGATGGTCAGGTCGCCATCATCGTCGGCGCTGACCGTATGAACGGCGCCGGTTGCTGCATGGCTGTAGCGGCCCACATAGGGCGCCGGATCCACCGCCGGCGCGGGTGGGCGCTGGTCGGGCAGGCGCACCAGGCGACTGCGGCGGCCGCCCCAGTGGAGGGTGAAGGAACCATCCCGGTCCGGCGCCAGACGGGTCGGCGCGCTGGCGCCGAAGCCGCTTTCATAGGCGCCGCCAGCTACCGGATGCAGGGCCACCGGCAGACCCAGAAGGTCGCCGTCGAGACCACCGGCGCCGGAGGCGCCAAGCGTCAGCGTCTCGCCGGTCTGCGGGTCCATATAGCGGCCGGCGCCGCCGGCCGTGGTTGAGCCACTGACGGGCCCGGTGCGGCCATGAGTCGGCGCACCGTCGGCTGACGGCAGGTCGCAGATCCGCTCGATCAGCCGGGCCAGTCGCGGCCGGATGGCGATGCCGCTCCGGGCGACCGTATAGACCAGGCCCAGACCATAGTCGGGCAGCCAGGCGATGACCGACTCCGAGCCCGGTTGCATGCCGCCGTGATAGCGCACCGTCAGGCCGTGCAGGCGGTCGAGGCGCAGGCCCTGGCCATAGGTGAGGGTGGTTCCGTCGGTCAGCCGGGTCGGCCATGACAGGGCGGCGGCCGGACCATTATCACGCAGGGCCCAGGCCAGGCGGGCCAGGTCCGCCAGGCGGCCGGCGAGTCCGGACGGGCCGAACACTCCCCATGACCGCACTTCTGCCAGGCCCGCGCCGAACGGAGCATGGCCACGCGCCATGCCGGCCCGCTCGGCGCTGTCGGCCGCCGCCCGGTCTTCCACCAGGCGCAGGCCCGGAGCGGTCAGCGGCCGGGCAATCTCTTCGGCCAGCAGGCATTGGCGCGAGCGGCCGGTGGCCGCCTCGGCGGCCAGAACCGCAAGCACGTAGTTCAGGTGGGTATAGAGGAAGCGCCCGCCCACCGGGTCCACCGGCACGATGCCGGCGTCCAGCACCGCCCGCCAGCCCGCGCCGTCGGGCGGCCCGGCGTCATGGCCGGTCAGCAGCCGGACGGTTGGCCCGTCCAGCAGGCCGCTGGTCATGGACAGCAGAGCGGCCAGCGGCACACGGACCGGCAGGCGCAGCCCCGGCAGGAGCGCACGAAGGTCCTGTGACAGGGACAGGTGGCCGGCCCGAGCCAGACGGTGGATGAGCAGTGCGGTCACGGTCTTGGCCACCGACGAGACAAAAAAGAGCGTGTCGGGACCGGCCATCGGCCCGTCCGCACGCTGTCGCCCGCGCCAGTGGCACACCATCCGGCCATCGGCGCCGATCAGGGCGAGGCCGGCCGCCGGCCCGTCCGGCTCGTGCCAGCCGTTGAAGCAGGCGACGGCGCGGTCGGCGCCGGCTGACGAAAACCCCGTCATGCGTCTGTCATGGCCGGCGCACTGGCGCTAGGCTCGCCCGTGGGCCGAAGCGCGGGAGCGAATCGCAGACGCCAGTCGGGGGCGAGCCGGGGCGGCCTTGTGAAACGGGCGCGGGCCCGGAAGAAAGCGCATTTGGGGGACAGCATGACACGCATCATGACAGAGTTTCCGACACCGTTCCGGGTGATCGAGAATCTGTGGGTGACGCTGCCGGACGGTGAACGCATGGCGGCGCGGGCCTGGATGCCGGAGGGGTCGGAGACGAAACCGGTGCCGGCGATCATCAAGTATATCCCCTATCGCAAGCGCGACCGCACCCGTGGCGGCGACGAGGCCCTGATGCCCTACTTCGCCGGCCATGGCTATGCCTGCCTGCGCGTCGACATGCGCGGCTCCGGCGATTCCGACGGGCTGATGGAGGACGAGTATCTTGAGCAGGAGCTGCAGGACGGTAAGGACGCCATCGCCTGGATTGCGGAGCAGCCGTGGTGCGACGGCAATGTGGGCATCATCGGCATATCGTGGAGCGGCTTCAACGGCCTGCAGATCGCTGCCCGGCGTCCGCCGGCGCTGAAGGCGGTGATCACCGCCTGCTCCACCGATGACCGCTATGCCGACGACATGCACTACATGGGCGGTTGTCTGCTGAACGACTGTCTCGACTGGGGCGCCAGCTTCTTCAACACCCTGCATACGCCGCCGGACCCGGAGATTCGCGATGACTGGCGCCAGCAGTGGATACGCCGGCTGGACAACGGCACCTTCCCCATGGCGGCGTGGCTGAAACACCAGCGGCGCGACGCCTTCTGGAAGCATGGCAGCGTCAATGAGGACTGGTCCGCCATCCAGTGCCCGGTCTTTGCCATGGGCGGCTGGATGGACGGCTATTCCAACGCCATTCCACGCCTGCTGGAAAATCTGACGGTGCCGCGCATGGGGCTGATCGGGCCGTGGGCGCACCTCTATGGCCATCAGGGCCGGCCCGGCCCGGCCATGGACTTCCTGGCCATGTGCGTACGCTGGTGGGACCAGTGGTTGAAGGGCGTCGATACGGGCGTCACCCGCGAGCCCATGCTGCGCGCCTACATGCAGGAGCGGGTGCCGGCCAGGGGCCTGTATGACGTTTGTCCGGGCCGCTGGGTGGCGGAAGACAGCTGGCCGTCGGCGCGCATCACGCGACAGGATTGGGTCCTGAACGGCGATGGGCGCCTGACGCCGCGGCCGCCGGGCGCGACTCGTGAGGCGGCGGCCGACCCGCAGGCGGGTGCGGACCAAACGCGACTGGACCTGCAATCGCCGCAGACCGTGGGCATTGCCGGCGGTGAATGGTGCGCCTATGGCACCGGCGGTTACGGCCCGCAATTTCCCGCCGATCAGCGGCAGGACGATGCCCGCAGTCTGGTGTTCGAGAGCGAGCCCCTGCAGGAGCGGGTTGAGATCCTCGGTCAGCCACGGGTCCGCCTGCGTCTGGCGGTGGACCGGCCGGCGGCGTTCGTCGCCGTGCGCCTGAACGATGTGCATACCGACGGCAGCGTGTCGCGGGCCAGTTTCGGCGTGCTCAACCTGACCCACCGCAACGGCTCTGAATCACCGCAAGCGATTGAGCCGGGTGAAACCATGACGGTGGATGTCAAGCTGAACGACATCGCCTATGCCTTCGAGGCCGGGCATCGCATTCGCTTTGCCATTTCGACCACCTACTGGCCGATGATCTGGCCGTCACCCGAACCGGTGACCCTCAGCCTGTGGGCCGGCGCCAGCCATCTCAGCCTGCCGCTCCGGCCGGCGCGGCCGGCGGATAGCGAGCTGGACCTGGGTGAGCCGGTGGTGCTGGCGGGAATGGCCGGCGAGGCGCTGGAGGCGCCGTCGGGTGAGCGGGTGCTACATCACGACTTTGGCGACGACACGGTGGTGATCGAGGCATCGGAGAATGCCGGCCGCTTCCGCATTGGCGATACCGGCACGGAGCTGTCCGGGGAGCAGAGCGAGCGCTTTGAGATCCGCGAGGGCGATCCGCTGTCCTGCGCCAGCGAAATCACCAAGACCATGGCCTTTCATCGCGACGGCTGGACAATCCATGTGGAGGCTACGGCAGCGTTGACCGCGACGGTGGATAGCTGGTTGCTGAAGGGCCACATCCGGGTGACGGAAGGCGACAAGGTGGTGTTCGAAAAAATCTATGACTGCCCGACGCCGCGCGACCACTGCTAGACGGTCGCCGGTGGCGGGGAGTCAGCCAGACGGTTATGTGATGGCATAGGCGCGATAGCCGGTGCGCCACAGGCCGCCGGTGTGACGCGCTTCATAGAGCATGTGCAGGCGATCATCACCGCGCCAGCATTCGAACTTCTCGATCACCTCTTCCGGCCCCAACGGCTTGTCCACTTCCGAACGCCAGACCGGATCGAGAAACAGCGGATCGTCGGGGCGGGCCAGGGCCAGGGCCATGAGACAGACATTGCGGGTCGGCCGGGTGTAGTAGAAATAGGGCCTGAAACCGCCGAGGTCGGTGCCCCGTTCCAGATTGCCGCCGCAGCGAGCGGCGATCCAGCGGTCGGGCTGAAACGGCAGCGGACTGTCCCGGTGACGCTCTTGCAGCGTCAGGGTGCCAGCATCGCCGTCAAAGACCAGGCGGGCCCAGGCCAGGCGGCCTGTGGTTTCATCCACGTGGTAGGAATCATAGCCCAGCCAGAACGTAAAACGCTGGCCGTCATGGCTGATCGGCTCGAAGCAGCCATTGGCTTCCAGGCTGGCCACGTCCGGAGCGCCGCCTTCCCATTCCCACGCCTCCTGTGGCGCCATGGAAAATCGGGGAATGCGCGTGAACGGACCTTCGGGCGTCGGCGCCAGCGACGCGGCCAGGCCACGCCCCCAGGAGTGGAAGGCAAGCCACTGATCAGCCGCCACACGAACCACTAGATGGATGACCGCCCACAACTCTTCGCCGAGCGGCGACAGGACGGTGTGGGGCTGGCCGGCCTGCAGATCGTCGGTGGAGAAGGAGCGCACCTGGCTGACCCACTGGCCGGACGCGCTGTGGGTGGTGGTGTAGAGCCTGGTGCGCCCGTCGCCGTCGCACCAGATTCGGCCGTCGGGCGCGAAGGCCAGCGTACCGAAACCGGCATGACCCTGGTCCGGCAGCACATGGGGGATGCAGCGCTCCAGCACCAGGTGGCAGCCCGGCAGATCGATGGGCAGGGCGTCCGATGGCCCGAGGCGGATAGGCTCGATCATGGCGGATCCTTGTTGCGGCCGCGGGTATGGTGTCGCGCGGTCATTGAACGATGCCGCCAGCGGCCAGACAATAGACGGTCTGCCGCGCCTGGCGGCTCACCAGGCGGCTCAACCGCCGGCGCGAGCCGACGGAGTCGGCGCTAGCTATGGTCCATCTGCAGCAGCACAAGCAGCAGGAACAGGATCATGCCGGCCAGGACGATGAGGGACCCCAGGCTGACCAGAGCCGCGCTGCCGCCGGTGGTGCGCATATAGAGGCCGACAATGAAAATCAGCGCGCCGGCATTGGCCGTCCAGAACTGAAAGCGGGCAACAGGGGAGTTGGTGATCTCCGGCCAGGCGCGAAAGGTCAGGCCATAGACAGCGAAACTGACCCAGCCCACAAGATTCAGATGGCCGTGCACCGGCGACAGGCTGAAGTCCTCATGAAGGCCGCTCCATATGCCGAGCGCCATTCCGGCGATGGCGTAAATGATAGCGGCGGTAATGTAGTAGCCGGCGAGGTTGCGCATGACTGTGCTCCTTTGCGGATCCGGGTGCGGGCCGGTTTGCGGGCGCGAATGCGGGCCGATTTGCGGCCCTGGTCGGGTCGGCCGGACGGATCGTTGGACGACGCCCGGCAGCAGGCGATAATCGTGCGAAAATTCGTGCAGCGCGCAAGAGAGCAGCCCGCGGCCGGCCAGGCGCCGGCGACGGAATAACAGGACGACAGGGCGATAGGGTGACACGGTAACGGGGCAACAGGGCAGCGGTCATTCGCTCCAACAGGAGGACAAGGCCATGGCGGGACTGAACATACTGGAAGACCGGCAACTGGCGCGCAGCGCCGCCTATGTGAAGGGCGCGTGGATTGCGGCCGATGACAAGGCGACGCTGGAGGTGATCAACCCGGCGACGGGCGAAACGCTGACCGCCGTGCCGGACATGGGCGCGGTCGAGACGCGGCGGGCCATCGAAGCCGCGGACGCCGCCTGGCCGGCGTGGCGCAGCAAGACAGCGAAAGAGCGGGCGGCGGTGCTGCGCCGCTGGTACGACCTGATCATGGCCCATGCGGACGATCTGGCGCGGCTGATGACCCTGGAGCAGGGCAAGCCATTGGCCGAGGCGCGCGGCGAAGTGGTGTATGGCGCCAGCTTCGTCGAATGGTTCGCCGAGGAAGGCAAACGCATCTATGGCGAGACGGTGCCCAGCCACAAGGCCGATGCGCGTATCCTGGTGCTGCGTCAGCCGGTCGGTGTGGTCGGCGCAGTCACACCGTGGAACTTCCCGCTGGCCATGATCACCCGCAAGGTCGCGCCGGCCCTGGCCGCCGGCTGCCCGGTGGTGGTGAAGCCGGCGGCGGCGACGCCGCTGTCGGCACTGGCGCTGGCGGTTCTGGCGGAGCGGGCAGAGCTGCCGGCCGGTGTATTCAATGTAGTGACCGGCGACGCCAGGGCCATTGGCGGCGAACTGACGTCGAACAGTCTGGTGCGCAAAATCACCTTCACCGGGTCCACAGAAGTGGGCAAGGTGCTGATGCGGCAGTCGGCCGACACGGTGAAGAAGATATCGCTGGAGCTTGGCGGCAACGCACCGTTCATCGTGTTTGACGATGCGGACCTGGATGCGGCGGTGGCCGGCGCCATGGCCTCGAAGTATCGCAATGCCGGCCAGACCTGCGTCTGCGCCAACCGAATCTTCGTGCAGGACGGTGTCCACGATGCCTTTGTCGAACGTCTGAGCCAGGCCGTCCGGGCCATGACGGTCGGCGATGGCCTCGAGGATGGCGTGACGCTGGGCCCGTTGATCAACCAGGACGGCGTCGAGAAGGTGGAGGCCCATATCGCCGATGCACTGGCCAGGGGTGGCGAGATCAGGACCGGCGGTAAGCGCCACGCGCGGGGCGGCACCTTCTTTCAGCCGACGGTGCTGACCGGTCTGACCCGGGACATGCAGGCCTTCCGCGAGGAAACCTTCGGGCCGCTGGCGGCGATTGCCCGCTTCCGCGACGAGGACGAGGTGATCCGCCTGGCCAACGACACGCCCTTCGGCCTGTGCGCCTATTTCTATGCGCGCGATCTGGGCCGCGTCTGGCGTGTGACGGAGGCGCTGGAGTACGGCATCGTTGGCGTCAATGAGGGCATCATCTCGACCGAGGTAGCGCCGTTCGGCGGGGTCAAGGAGTCCGGCCTGGGCCGCGAAGGATCACGCCATGGCATCGAAGAGTTCACCGAGATGAAATATGTCCTGATGGGCGGCGTCTGACCGATGACGAGGCGCCCGGCCACCTACCGCCAGTTCTGGCCATATTATCTGGCCGAGCACAGCCGTCCGGCCACGCGTCATCTGCACATTGCCGGCACCAGCCTGGCCGTGGTGCTGCTGGCGGCGGCGGTCATTGCCTGGTCCTGGCCGCTGGCGCTGGCCGCCGCCGTCAGCGGCTATGGCCTGGCCTGGATCAGCCATGTGGCGGTGGAGCACAACCGGCCGGCGACGCTGCGCTATCCGCTGTGGTCCCTGGCCAGCGATTTTCGACTGTGCGCCCTGTGGTACGGCGGCCGGCTGGCGGCCACCTACCGCCGGTACGGGCTTGATCCGGCCGGACCGGCCGGGCCGGATAAACCGGACGGGCCACGGCCATGAACGAGATGATGACCACTCAGGAAGTGGCGGATTATCTGCGGGTGCGGCAGCGCAAGATTTATGAGCTGGTGCGGTTGCGCCGTATTCCGTGTTCCAGGATCACCGGCAAGTGGCTGTTCCCCAAGGCCATGATCGACCTGTGGGTGCTGCAGAACGCGGAGACCCTGGCGGATGCCATGCCGGTCCGACCGCCGCCGCTGATCCTGGGCGGCAGCCATGATCCGTTGCTGGAGTGGGCGGTGCATCAGTCTGACTGCGGTCTGGCGCAGCTCGCCTGCGGTAGTCTGGAGGGCCTGGCCCGGCTGGCCCGCGGCGACGTCATGGCCGCCGGTTGTCATGTCTATGAGGCGGAGACGAAAACCTTCAATCAGGCCACCGCACAACGACTGCTGGTGGGCCACGGCATGGTGCTGATCACCTGGGCGTGGCGGCGCCAGGGGTTGATCGTGGCGGCGGGCAACCCGCTGGGTCTGTCATCGCTCGCCGACCTGGCGCCGACGGACGGACCCCGGCCGCGACTGGTGACCCGCCAGGCGGCGGCGGGCAGCACGATCCTGCTGCGCCATCTGGCGGAGGTCGCCGGCATTGATGGGGACAGTCTGAACAGTGGCGCGGTGCCGGCCCGCACCCACAGTGACATGGCGGCGGCAATTCTGCGTGGTGAGGCCGATGCGGGTCTGGGGGTCGAGGCGGCGGCGGCGCCTTTTGGTCTGGATTTCGTGCCGCTGTTTCGCGAACGTTTTGACCTGGCCATGCGGCGGCGCGATTATTTCGCCGATCCCGTGCAGCGGCTTCTGGCCTTTGCCGGCGGCCCGCAGTTTGACGGCCATGCCGCCGGCCTCCATGGCTATGACACCGGCGAGCTGGGGCGCGTGGTGTGGAACGACCGCTAGCGCCCGTCTCGCTCAGCGGGCAGCGTTGGGGAAGAACAGCGGCTGGCCGGCGACGCGGAAATCGGCAATGGCCTGCTGACCGCGCGGCGACACCAGCCAGTCGATGAAGGTCTGGCCGTCCGCCGCCTTGGTGTGAGGGAAACGCGCCGGGTTGACCAGAATAACGCCGTAGGGATTGAACAGGCGCGGATCGCCTTCCGCCAGCAGCACCAGGTCGCGCTTGTTGCTGAACGACAGCCAGGTGCCGCGGTCGGTCAGGACATAGGCGTTCATCTCTGCGGCGGAGTTGAGGGTAGGCCCCATGCCGGAGCCTAGCTGGCGGTACCAGGCGTCGGTGTGGCCCTCTATGGGGATGCCCGCCGCCTGCCACAACTCCAGCTCTTTCTTGTGGGTGCCGCTGTCGTCCCCGCGTGAGGCGAACGGCGCCCCGCTGCGGGCGATTCTCTGCAACGCCGCGGCGGCGTCGGTGAGCCCGGCGATACCCGCCGGATCGGACTTCGGGCCAACCACCACGAAGTCGTTGAACATCACATCGAAGCGCGCCACGCCCAGCCCGTCGGCGACAAACTGTTCTTCCGATGGCCGGTGATGGACAAACAGCACATCGGCGTCGCCATTGCCGGCCAGCTTGATGGCCTGGCCGGTGCCAACCGCGACGACCCGCACGGCGATTCCCGTGTCGGCGGTGAACAGCGGCAGGATAAAGCCGAAGAGGCCCGAATTCTCCGTCGAGGTGGTGGACGAGACCGTGATGTAGCGCTCGCCGGTTTCCTGGGCGAAGGCGGTGGTCAGGCCGGCGGCAGTGACTGCAGCACTGGCCATAACCAGCGCCAGGGCGAAGACGACGAGCGGCCGCATGAGGCAGGTCTGAAGGCGCAATCGGGATAGCAGGTGTGCGGCTGGACGCATGGCGGCCTTTCACGGACGGGGCGCTGGCGGGATGCCCGCCGCGGCGGCCTTGCAACCCACACTTTGATTGGCGCTCATATGCCTGTCCTGCCCGCATTTGGCAATTTCTGGTAGAAATCAGACAGTGAAAACGCAAATCTGGTGTGGCTTGTCAGGGAGGCGGGCCGGGCCTACCGGTTGCAAGTGACGCGGTGGCTGCGGACACTGCGCTCCGCCGGTCCTGCCGCCGGCCTCCATCCAAAGGGAATCCGCCATGCCGGAAGGAAGTCCGAACCTGGTACGCACCTCGACCCACTGGGGCATCTATGAGGCCGAAGTGTCGGCCGGCCGGCTGGTGGCCATGCGCCCGTATGCGGATGACCCCGACCCGGCGCCGTTCGGCAACTCCATGCCCGATGCGGTGGTCCACCCCGTACGCATAGCCGAGCCCGCGGTGCGCAAGAGTTGGCTGGAAGAGGGCCCGGGCGCCCACCCCGAACGGCGCGGCGTCGAGCCCTTTGTCGCGGTGAGCTGGGACAAGGCCATCAGCCTGCTTGGCCAGGAGCTGGAGCGCGTACGCAAGGCGCACGGCAATGAGGCGATCTTTGCCGGCTCTTACGGCTGGGCGTCGGCCGGGCGTTTTCATCACGCCCAAAGTCAGATCCATCGTTTCCTCAATATGTTCGGCGGCTACACCGCTTCGCGCGACAGTTATTCCACGGCGGCGGCCAGCGTGGTCATGCCGCACATCATCGGCATCGGCTTCGGTGAGTTGCTGACCGGCAAGGCGACCGCCTGGCCGGTGATCGCCAGGCATACTGAACTGTTTGTCGCCTTCGGCGGCGTGCCGCTGAAGAACGCCCAGGTCAGCGCCGGCGGCTTTGGCCGGCACACCACCCGTCACTGGCTGGAACAGTGCAAGGCCGGCGGCACAACGTTCATTAATGTGGGCCCCGTGCGCGACGACCTGCCGGACTTCGTTGGCGCCGAGTGGCTGCAACCGCGACCCAATACCGACACCGCCCTGATGCTGGGCCTGGCCCACAGCCTGGTGGAAGAGGGGCTGCATGACCGGACCTTCCTGGAGCGCTGCACCACCGGCTATGACCGGTTCGAGGATTATCTGCTGGGCCGCTCGGACGGTCAGGCGAAGGACGCCGAATGGGCCGCGACCGTCACCGGTATCGCCGCCGCGGACATTCGCACACTGGCCCGGCGCATGGTGGCAAAGCGCACGCTGCTGACCGCGAGCTGGTCGTTGCAGCGCGGCGACCATGGGGAACAGCCCTACTGGATGCTGATTACGCTGGCCGCCATGCTCGGTCAGATCGGCCTGCCCGGCGGCGGATTCGGCTTCGGCTATGGGGCGGTCAATAGCATCGGCAATCCGATCCGCCGGTTAAACGGCGCCCGCTTTCCCCAGGGCGAGAACCCGGTCAAGACCTTCATTCCGGTGGCCCGCATCACCGACATGCTGACCAATCCCGGCGGCCAGGTGGACTATAACGGCCAGCGCCTGACCTATCCCGACATACACATGGTCTACTGGGCCGGCGGCAACCCGTTCCATCACCATCAGGACCTCAACCGCATGCTGGCGGCATGGCGCAAGCCGGCGACCATCGTCGTGCACGACCCCTACTGGACCAGCATGGCGCGGCACAGTGACATCGTACTGCCGGTGACCACGACGGTGGAGCGCAACGATATCGGCTCGTCGCCGTCAGACGATCATATGGTGGCCATGCACAAGGCCATCGATCCGGTGGGCCAGGCGCGCAGCGACTTCGACATTTTCAGTGATCTGGCCGGGCATTTCGGCTTTCGTGATCGCTTTACCGAAGGCCGCGGCGAGATGGACTGGCTGCGTCACCTCTATGACACGTTTCGCCAGGGCGCAGCGCAGCAGAAGGTAGAGCTGCCGGGCTTTGACCAGTTCTGGGAAGCTGGCCATGTGCGCTATCCGGAAGACCCGACGGCGGCCGGCCTGGTGCTGATGGACTCGTTCCGCGCTGCGCCGGAGGCCAATCCCCTGCCGACGCCATCCGGCCGCATCGAGATCTTCTCCGAGCGGGTGGCCGGGTTCGGCTATGACGATTGTCCCGGCCACCCGGTGTGGCTGGAGCCGATCGAGTGGCTCGGCGACGCCAAGGCGGCGAAGTTCCCCTTTCACATGACCAGCAACCAGCCGCGCAGCCGGCTGCACAGTCAGCTCGACCATGGCAGCCACAGTCGCTCGCAGAAGGTGGCGGGGCGCGAAGCGGTATTGATCCATCCCGACGACGCCGCGCCGCGCGGCATTCAGGACGGTGATGTGGTGCGCCTGTTCAATGATCGTGGCGCCTGCCTGGCCGGTGCGGTGGTGACGGACGGGGTGCAGCGCCATGTGCTGCAATTGTCCACCGGCGCCTGGTACGACGCGGCGGAGCCGGGAAAGATCGGCAGCCTGGAGGTGCAGGGCAATCCCAATGTACTGACACCGGACAAGGGCACCTCGCGCCTGGCCCAGGGGCCGGCCGCCCATTCCTGCCTGGTGGAGGTGGAACGGCTGGCGGGCGAGGCACCGCCGGTGCGGGTGATGACGCCGCCGCAGGTAGTGCGCGGCGGGTCTTCAGGCCCTTGAAATCCGCCGATTGAAGGCCATATGCGGTATGCAGGCGGCGCCTATGGCAGGGCCGCCGGGACTCTGGCGTATGCCTTGTGGCGTCGCCGGATGTGCCCATCTGGACTCGCTCGTTGGAGGAGCCCGTGACCAGAATGACCATGATGTCGAGCCCACTGCTGCTGGGCTTTGATCAGTTCGAGCAACTGCTCGACCAGGCGACGAAGTCTTCGTCCGACGGCTACCCGCCCTACAATGTGGAGAAGCGGGGAGCGGATCGTTTGCGTATTACGCTGGCGGTGGCCGGCTTTGCCGAAGACGATCTCGACGTGACGGTGGAAGACCGCCATCTGGTCATCCGCGGCCGGCGGCCGGATGATTCCCCAGGCGGCAGTGATGCGGGCGTGGAGTATCTCCATCGCGGCATCGCCAGCCGCCAGTTCCAGCGGGTCTTCGTGCTGGCCGACGGCATGGAGGTCGGTGCGGCGTCCCTCCATAACGGACTGCTGCATATCGAGGTGGCGCGGCCGCAGTCGGCTGCCCAGTCGCGGCGCATCGCCATCGGCGCGTCCGCAGGTCGCTAAGGGAGATAATTATGCAGAAAAGCGAAACTTCCGGTCTGCGGACGATCTCGCCGCAGGATCTGGCGATGCTGGGGATGCAGCGCGTCGCCTATGTGCGCGCTACCCTGATCGAGGACAAGCTGGCATGGGTGTTGTGTGCCGCTGACGGCAGGGAGATGGCCGCTTTCGCTGATCGTGATGTGGCGCAGGCCGCCGCCCGGCAGAATGATCTGGAACCGCTTAGCCTGCACTGAGCGCAGGGCGGGCTAAGGCGCCGGCCCGTGGCGTCGCCCGATCGCGTCGCCTGTTGCGCCCCTCAGGCGGCCTGGGATTCTGTTTTTTCGTTGAGCACCGCGAACAGCGCGTCGTCATCGTCGGTGGCGCGCAACTTCTCGCACATGGCCTGATCCCGCAACAGGCGCGAGATGCGGGCGAGAGCCTTCAGGTGATCGGCCCCGGCGCCTTCGGGCGCCAGCAGCAGAAAAATCAGGTCCACCGGCCGGTCGTCAATAGCCTCAAAATCAATCGGTCGTTCCAGCCGTGCGAAGATGCCGTACAGCCGGTCGAGCCCCGGCAGCTTGCCATGGGGTATGGCGATGCCGTTGCCGACGCCGGTACTGCCCAGCCTTTCGCGTTCCAGCAGGACATCGAAGATCTGTCGGGAGTCCACCGCCGTGACATCGGCGGCCAGACGCGCCAGATCCTGCAGCGCCTGCTTTTTGCTGGTGGCGCGCAGACTGGCACGGACCGCTGCTGGCGTCAGAAGATCGGCAATGTCCATCAGGGCTGACCTTCGCTGATTGCGGCGGCGGGCGGTGACTGCCCGTCGCTGGCAGACTCACACATCAACACTCTGCGTCCTGAACACGTTGCCCGACGGCCCCGGGCCGGGGCAAGCAGCCCACCAATAACGCCGGCACGATCCTGGCCGGCGGATGTCAGGTCTGTCGGTGGGCGAAGGCCGGGACCATAGAAAGGGCCCGAAGGCGAGTCAAGTGCGACGACGGCCTGCCTCTTTGTCCATAAGTCTTTATAATATAGACGTTTTTTCCCGCCGGCGCTGGTGCGAGGGCGGGATTCTCATGGCTTCGCGATATTTCGCCACCGTTCGCCGGGCAATGGCCACCCCGTCGGCCCGCAGGCGGCAGACCAGTTGGTCATCGGACAACACGCTCCGGCAATCCTCGGCTTCGATCAACTGGCGGATGCGGTGGCGGATGCTCTCCGCCGACAGGCAGCGCTCGCCGCCCACCGCGCTGATGGCGGCAGAAAAGAAGTATTTGAGCTCGAGCGTGCCGCGCGGCGTCGCCATGTACTTGTTGGCGGTGACGCGACTGACCGTGCTTTCGTGCATATCGACCGCTTCGGCCACCTCGCGCAGGGTCAGCGGTACAAGATGGTCCACACCGCGGATGAAGAAGTCATGCTGCCGCCGGACGATCTCTGACGCCACCTTGAGGATGGTGCGGGCGCGCTGATCCAGGGCCCTGACCAGCCAGTTGGCCGCCTGCAATTGTTCGTTCAGATAGTCGCGGTCGCGGGAGCTGAGATGGCCACCGCGCAGGCGCACCACATACTGCCGGTCTACCAGGACACGGGGCAGGGTGGCCTGGTTGAGTTCCACCACCCAGCTTTCTTCTTCCTCGGCGGTGTCGCGCACCACCGGCACGGCAAACGGATCATCATCCACCACCCGCCCGGGCCGGGCGCGGCGCATCAGGACGTCCGGCACGACCGTGACCGGTTGCACGGGATCGAACGCTGTCGCCGGTTTGGGATCGAGTGTGCGCAGCTCGGCCACCATACGGGCCAGCTCTGCGGCGCGGACGCCGACCTTGCGGGCCAGGGTGGTCAGGTCACGGCGCGCCAGAAGGTCGAGACTGTCCAGCAGCCGGCCCATGGCCTGGTCGAGCCGCCCGCGATCTTTCAGTTGCAGGGCAAGGCATTCGGCGATGGAGCGGGCGAAGATGCCGGGCGGATCGAACTGTTGCAGGCGGCTGATGACGCCTTCCATGCGGTCAGCCTCCACCCCAAGGCGCGACGCCAGAGCCGCCGTGTCAGCCGGCAGATAGCCGGCATCGTCGAGCTGGGCGATCAGTTGCAGGGCGAGCGCGCGGTCGGCTGGCTGGCGTATGTCAATGCCGACCTGGCGGACCAGGTGGTCGCGCAGGCTGAGCGCATCATCGGCCACCCGGTCGAGAGTGCCGCGCCGCGAGGCGCCATCATCCCGATGGGCACCGGCCGGTGCGTCCTCGTCCCACAGTTGCCCGTCACCGGACAGGGCGCCGTCATCGTTGGGCGGGGAATCGTCACTATGACCGTCGTCAGCCTCGCCACCCGGCGCGGCCTCTACCGTCACATCCAGCAGCGGGTTCTGTTCCGCCTGGGCCAGGACATAGTCGGCGATGTCAAGATTCGACAGTTGCAGCAGGCGGATAGCCTGTTGCAATTGCGGCGTCATGACCAGCGCCGTTCCTTGTCGCAGGTCAATTTTGGGTCCGAGCGCCATTACCCGGATGTTTACAGGCTGAACCTTTCTCCGAGGTAAACGCGGCGCACGCCTTCATGCGCCACGATCTCGTCAGGCGGGCCCTCCATCAGGACCTGGCCGTCATGAAGAATATAAGCCCGATCAACGATGCCCAGTGCCTCGCGGACGTTGTGGTCGGTGATCAGCACGCCCAGACCACGGTCCTTCAGATGGGCGATGAGGTCGCGAATATCGCCCAGGGCAATAGGGTCAATACCAGCCAGGGGTTCGTCCAGCAGCATGAATTGCGGGCGTGAACAGAGCGCGCGGGCGATTTCCACCCGCCGGCGCTCGCCGCCGGACAGGGCCAGCGCCGGTGTCCGGCGCAGGTGGGAAATGGAAAACTCCGCCAGCAGCTCGTCCAGAAGGACTTCGCGCCGGTCCGCATCCTTTTCGGTGACCTCGGCGATGCCGCGCAGATTCTGTTCCACGGTCAGGCCGCGGAATATCGACGGCTCCTGCGGCAGATAGCCGATGCCGAGGCGGGCGCGGCGATACATGGGCAGAGAGGTGATGTCACGGCCGTCGAGACGGATCACCCCGTAGTTCGGCGCGATGAGGCCGGTGATGATGTAAAAGCAGGTGGTTTTGCCGGCGCCGTTGGGACCAAGCAGGCCGACCGCCTCGCCCCTCTGGACGGCGATGGAGACATTGCGCAGCACCGGTCGGCCGCCATAGGACTTGCCAAGGTTTTCCGCTTCCAGCCCGCGGTTTTCCGCCACCACGCGCGGCCCGGCCCCTGGTTGCGCCAGCGCGCCGGAACCATCGGATGGCGCGCTGCGCAAGGCCATGGTCAGTCGCCGCCTTCGGTGAGGAACAGGCCCTGTACGCGACGGCCCGCGGCGTTGGTTCCCGGCGGCGCGGCAAACAGCCGGCTGACCCCGGTATTGAGGTCCACCACAGCATATTCGCCGTTGAGCTGGTTCTGCCCGCGGGTCAGGCGCACAGAACCGATCACGGTGGCCAGTCCGGTATCCACGTCATAGACCCCTTCATTGCCGCGCACGATGTCCTGCGGCGTACGGATCTCTACATGACCGACTGCTTCCAGCCGGTTAACCCTGTTATCGCCGGCCTCGGTGAAGAAGGCCACCAGAATATCCGCCTCCAACCGCTCCTGGCCGCGAATGGCCACTGCATCGCCGCGGGCAATGGCGATCCGCTGGCCGTCCAGATACTCCAGGCTGTCGCGGGCGGTGATGTCCTCGTTCTGGGTGGTCAGGCGCAGGTTCTGGCCGGTCATCAGCAGCCGTCCCTCATCCACGTCATAAACCGCCGTATCGCCCCAGGCGGTTTCGGTCGGCGTGCGGATGACCACATTGCCTTGTGCCTCAACCCGCCAGATACGGCTGCCGGTGGCCGGGGCGGCGGCGCTATCCTGGGTGTCGGCTTGGATACCGGCCTGTGCGCCGGTGGTCCCCTCGTCGCCGGCCTCGCGGTAGTGGGCGCGCAGCACGTCGCCTTCGACCAGCACATCGCCCTGGCGTGCCGTAGCCTGGCCGCGGGCGATATAGAGGCGCGCATCGCGCTGCCACTCGATACCGTCGGCGGCGGCAATGTCGATGGGCTGGCCGCCGTCGAGATTGCCCAGAAGCTGGGCATCAACGGACGGGGTCGCAAAGCCCAGCAGGGCCGCCGCCGCCGCCAGGGCGATGGCCCGGCGCAAGGGCGCGCGGCGCAGGGGGCGCAGGCCGGCGCGGCCGGGCGCGTAGTTTGGGGTGCGGTTAGGGGTGGCGGTCATGGCGCTGCCTGCAACAGGGTGAGGGTCGCCGCTCCGGTGAAATGGATGCCGCCGCCGAAATCGTCCATGCGAAAGCCCTGAGCATGGAGGACGCCGGCCGGGCCGTGGGCGACAACCGGTGCGTCGCCGCTGGCGGTTCCGGCGGCCAGATCGATGCGGGCGGCCTCGGTCTTCATCTCATAGCCCTGATCATGAAACAGCGTGACATTGCCGGCGAGATCAAGCTGTTCGGTGTTTTCCCGGTAGACGCCACTGTCGGCCAGGATAGCCAGCCAGGCGCCGTCTTCCAGAGTGATGTCCGCCGCCGGCCGCTCCAGCATGACCAGGGTCTCGCTGGTCTCGGGTTGCTGCACCGCCGACGCGGCGGTGACCACGAACGGCCGCCTCTTCGCATCGCGCCCGAGATAGCGGGCATTGGCCATGCGCGGCTCTTCGAACAGCGCGCCGATAGCGTCCGTCGCGCCGACACGAAAGCGCTCGACACTGGGCTGGATACCGGGCCAGGCGATGATCAGAGCGAGCAGGCCCAGCGCCGCCAGGGGCAGAGCGATGCGCAGCAGGGTGACCCACCGGCTGTAGGCGGAGACGAAGCGGGCGCGCCGCCCGCGCCGACCGCCGGGAGACAGGGGTTCAGTATCGGTCAGGGTGTGATCACGGGCCATGGCGGTGTGGGTCAAAGGATGCCGGCCCTCAGGCAATCGTGCATGTGGAGAATCCCGACAGGCACATCTTCCTCGACGACGAAGGCAACGAAACAAGGGCGCTCGTTCATTGCCTTGAGCGCCGCCACCGCCAGATCAAGGGGCGTCAGGTTGAGCGGTTCGCGGGTCATCACTTCATCCACCGGACGGGCCAGCAGGCCGGCGTCCATGTGCCGTCTGAGATCGCCATCGGTAATGATCCCGGCGAGGCGTCCGTCGGCCATCACGCCGACGCAGCCGAACGCTTTCTCGGCCATGATCAGGATGGCCGCGCCCATGGTGGTGCCGCTGGCCACCAGGGGCAGAGAATCGCCGCGATGCATGATTTGCTCGACCCGCAGCAGGCGGCCTGACAACTGCCCCCTGGGATGGAGGGCCACATAGTCCTCGGCGGTAAAGCCCCGCTGCTCCAGCAGGGCCACCGCCAGGGCGTCGCCCAGCGCCATGGCCAGGGTCGTCGAGGTGGTGGGCGCCATGCCCAGCGGACAGGCCTCTTCGACCGGCGGCAGGACCAGGGCCGCATCGGCCGCCTGGTCCAGGGTACTGCCGGCCTGGCCGGTAATGACAACCAGGGGAATGGCGTGGCGCCGGCTGTGGCCGATGAAGTCCGACAGTTCGGCCGTCTCGCCAGACTGGGACAGGGCCAGCAGGACGTCCTTGCCGGTGATCATGCCGAGATCACCGTGGCTGGCTTCGCTGGGATGGACGAAGTGGGCCGGGGTCCCGGTGGAGGCGAGGGTGGCGGCAATCTTGCGGCCAACATGACCACTCTTGCCCATGCCGGTCACGATGACGCGCCCGCCGCCGTCATGGTCGATGGCGCGGGCGATGATCTGCACGGCACGACTGAAGCCAGGGCCGATGTGGTCGGCCAGCAGGGCCAGGGCCTGACTTTCCTGGGTGAGAACCCGCCGCGCGGTGGCGAGGGCGGCATCATCCGGTGATGAATCATGTGGCCTGGCGGCGGTAACGGCGGAAAGGTGCGTTTTTTTTCTGGGCACCTGGGTCTCCGGTAGGGTCCTGGGCGGCGGTCGGCCCGTCACCGGCAACCTTGCCGTGGCTGTCACTCTGGTTCGACTGCCGCAGGCGGGGCCACGGTTGCGATCTTGCCATGCCTGCCGCCGCGCGCGGCAGTATGCGCGCGGCCGTGCTCATGGTCAACGAATCGCACGGGAATCACGGGGAAAAGCGCCGCATACAGGTCGGGAACGGCGCCGTATAGGGAATGCGGGTGCGAGCTGTCCCGGGGTCATCGCCGCCACCCGCATCGCAGCCCCCGCCGCCGTGGCACCACCCGGGGCGGCGTCACCGGAGGCGGCAGCACGCGGCGCGCCACCGCCGGCCGGCGCTAGTGCGCGAAGATGTCGTGATCGGCCCAGCCGGCGAGGTCAAGGGCGGCGCGGCCTGGCAGGAACTCAAAGCACGCCTCGGCCAGCCCGCTGCGGCCCTCGCGGGCAAGCAGCTTGTCGAGGGCCCCGCGCAGGGCGTGCAGATGCAGAACGTCCTCGGCGGCGTAGCGCAACTGTTCATCGCTGAGCTTGTCGGCGCCCCAGTCGGACGTCTGTTGCTGCTTGGAGATGTCGACTCCCAGCAGATCGCGGCAGAGGTCCTTGAGACCATGACGATCGGTGCTGGTGCGCGACAGACGCGAGGCGATCTTGGTGCAATAGACCGGCCGGCAGGTGACGGCCAGATCGCGGGCGATGACGGCGATGTCGAAGCGAGCGAAATGGAACAGCTTGGTCAGGGTCTCATCGGCGAGCAGCCGTCGCAGGTTCGGCGCGTCATAGGGTCGGTCCTGGCCGGCGGCGAAGCGAACCAGATGGGCCTGGCCGTCGCCGTCCGACAACTGGACCAGGCACAACCGGTCGCGCGCCAGGTTGAGGCCCATGGTCTCGCTGTCCACGGCGATGCTGCCGCGAAACGACAGTCCGTCCGGCAGGTCGCCCTGATGCAGATGAATATGGTCCATGATGCCCTGTGGCCTCGCTTGTGTTGCCGCTTTCGCCGGCCCCTGTCCGTGGCGCAGAAGCCCGCGCCCGTCAGGCCCGCGGAGTGGAACGGCCCCGACACGGTTGGCGCGGCGGGGCGATCAAGCGGCAGGCAGGCGCGGCTGGCCCGGTGTGTCGCAAGGCGCTGGTGCCCAGGAGAAGACTCGAACTTCCACGACCTTGCGGTCACTAGCACCTGAAGCTAGCGCGTCTACCATTCCGCCACCTGGGCCAAGGCTGCAGCGAAGGTTCGATATAATGGGGCCGGGGCCTGAGTCAATGCCGCCGGGGGGTCGGAGCGGCGCCCGCCGCCACCGGCGGGGCCCGTCAATCGGTGAAAGCGGCTATCCTCTGCACGCGGTTTTGACGCATAAACACGAGGTTGGCGAAGCAATGACGGGAGCGGGCGACCATGGCGGCTGAACGGGTGACCATCTTCGGCGCTTCGGGCTTTCTCGGTCGCTATATGGTGCGGCGCCTGGCGGCCGACGGCGCCACCATCATCGCCGCCCAGCGCCATCCTGAGGAAGCCCGGTTCCTGAAAATGGCGGGCGATCCCGGACAGATCGTGCCGATCGCCGCCAGCCTGGCCGACGCCGCGTCGGTCAGCCGCGCCGTCGCCGGAGCCAGCGTGGTGATTAACCTGGTGGGCATTCTGGACGAGTCCGGCGGCCGCCGTTTCAACGCGGTTCACCGCGACGGCGCGCGGCGGATTGCCGAGGCGGCGGCGGCGGCCGGCGCCCGGCGGTTGATCCAGGTCTCTGCCCTGGGTGCGTCGGCGCAATCGCCATCGGCCTATGCCCGCTCCAAGGCAGGCGGTGAGCGCGCGGTGCTGGACGCCTTTCCCAGCGCCACGATTCTGCGGCCGGGGGTGGTGTTCGGCGCCGAGGACAATTTCCTGAACCGCTTTGCCGCCATGGCCCGGTTGAGCCCGGCCTTGCCCTTGATCGGCGGCGGGCACAACCGCATGCAGCCGGTCTTTGTGGGCGATGTGGCAGCGGCCGCGGCGGCGGTGCTGGCCGATCCCCGGACGGCGGGGCGCACCTATGAGCTGGGCGGCCCCGGCGTCTATAGCATGCGGCGCCTGATGGAGCTGGTTCTGAGCTATAGCGGACGCCGCCGCCTGCTGGTGTGGGTGCCGACGCCGCTGGCCAGTGTGCTGGCGGCAGTTCTCGGCCTGCTGCCGCAGCCGCCGCTGACGCGCGATCAGGTGCGTCAGTTGCAGTACGACAATGTAGTGGCCGACGGCGCGCTGAGCCTGGCCGACCTCGGCGTGACGGCAACGCCGCTGGAAACCGTGGCGCCGCAGACCCTGGCGCGATTCCGCCGGGCCGGCGGCCTGGCCGGTGCGGCCGACAGGGCCCGCCCCGCCTGACAAGCCAAGCCCGACAAACAGCTACGTCCGTCCGGCGACTGGCCGTCCGGCGCAACGCTCAGCCGGAGAGGCCGCCGAAGCCGTAGATCCAGATCAGCAGGCCGCCGCCCAGCAGCAGCCGGTAGACGACGAAGGGCGTGAAGCGCGCCCGTTCCAGCCAGCGCAGTAGCAGGGCGATGGCCAGCAGGGCGGCGGCAAAGGCGAAGCTGGCGGCGACCAGCGCGTCGATCTGCAGTCGCACGTCGCCCAGCCGCCACAGGTCTACCGCCGCCAGGACGCCGGCGGCGAAGATGGTGGGGATCGACAGCAGCATGGAGAAGCGGGCGCTCTCCCGCCGCTCCAGCCCCAGCGCGCGGGCCGCCGTCATGGTGATGCCGGCGCGGCTGGTGCCGGGGATCAGCGCCAGCACCTGGGCCAGACCGATGGCCAGGCCCGAACCATAGTCCAGATGCTCAATGCGCCTGACGGTCATGCCGATATTGTCGGCGACGTAGAGCAGAACGGCGAAAATGACGGTCGCCCAGGCAATGATCTCTGCATTGCGCAGTATATCGCCGAGATAGACATGGACGAGGAAGCCGGCGATCACCACCGGCGCGGTGGCGACGGTGATGACCCCGGCCAGCTTTGCACCGGGGTCGCGTCGCCGTTGCATCATGCGCACCAGGCCTACCAGCATCTGCCATATCTCCTGGCGGAAATAGACCAGCACGGCCAGCAGGGTGCCCACATGAAGTGCGATGTCGATCAGCGCGCCCTGATCCTGCACGCCGGTCACCTGCGGCAGCAGAATGAGATGGGCGGAGGAGCTGACCGGTAGAAACTCGGTCAGTCCCTGAACGATGGCGAGCAGAATGATGAACAGCAGCGGCACGAGCGTTCCCCGTGTTTGACCGTGGGCAATGGACCCCGGCACCAGCGATCTTCCGGCGCCCTTATAGCATCGACCGGCCACCCGCGCGCGGGGCGACGCGGCCAGTCAACGCCGGCCGTCCGGCACGGTCCGGGCATGGCATTGGTACGGGCACTGGTATGGGCACTGGCATGGGCGCGGCCATGGGTCGGACATAGGCCCGGCATGGCCACACGACTGCGGCGGGCGAAACGGCTGACGCCTGACGCCGCCATGGCTTAGTATGACGCCGCATGTGGACGCTCTATCACGTCTGGCTGTCGCCGGCCTGCCGCAAGGTGCGAATCGTTCTGGCCGAGAAGCAGATCGATTTCCAGCTCGTCTCTGAAAAGACATGGCAGCGACGGGAGGAGTTTCTTGCTCTCAACCCGGCCGGCGAGGCGCCGGTGCTGGTGCATACCAGCGGTTCGGTCGTCGCCGAGTCGGGCGCCATCTGTGAGTATCTGGAAGAGACCTGCCCGGAACCGGCGCTGATCGGCGAGAGTGCGCTGGAACGGGCCGAAACGCGCCGTCTTGTCGCCTGGTTCGATGGCAAGTTCCAGCGCGAGGTGACGGCCAATATCACCGAAGAAAAAATGATGAAGCGGATGCTGCGGGGTGGCTCGCCGGATTCCCAGGCGTTGCGCGCAGGCTATGCCAATCTGCAGACTCATCTGGCCTATATCACCTGGCTGACCGACCGGCGGAACTGGCTGGCCGGCGACCAATTCTCGCTGGCCGACATCGCCGCCGCCGCCCATCTGTCGGCGCTGGACTATCTGGGTGATGTGCCGTGGGACGACCATGAGGCGGTCAAGACCTGGTATTCCCGGGTCAAGTCCAGGCCCAGCTTCCGCATTATTCTGGCCGACCATATTCCTGGCCTGCCGCCGCCGCCGCACTATGCCAATCTCGATTTCTGACCCGCCGGGCCCGTCGTACAGCGCTCTGCCCGGGCCGGCGGGCCGGCCCCCGGTGATCCTGCAGGTGCTGCCGGCGTTGGGCAGTGGCGGGGCGGAGCAGGGAGCGATTGATGTGGCAGCGGCGACAGCGGCGGCTGGTGGTGTCGCCCTTGTGGCGTCGGCCGGTGGCGCCCGGGTGCGTGAAATCGAACGCGCTGGCGGCCGCCACATTACGCTGCCCCTGGCCTCCAAGTCGCCGGCCACGCTATGGGCTAATGCCGGCCGCCTGGCGCGACTGATCGAGGCCGAAGGAGTCGATCTGGTGCATGTGCGGTCACGCGCCCCGGCATGGAGCGCCAGGCTGGCCTGCCGCCGCACCGCAACGCCGTTCATGACCACGTTTCACGGCACCTACAACGAATCGAACCGGATCAAGCGGGCCTACAACGCCATCATGGCGAAGGGTGATCGGGTGATCGCCATTTCCCACTTCATCGCGCACCATGTGCAGACGCGCTACGGCGTGGGTGAGGACCGTCTGCGGATCATCCCGCGCGGTATCAACCTGGCCATCTTCGATCCCGACCGGGTGCCGGCGGAGCGCTTGATCCAGATTGTCGAGGGGTGGCGGCTGGCCGATGGTGAACCGGTCATCGTCATGCCTGGCCGGTTGACCCGGTGGAAGGGCCATGAGGTGGTGATCCGCGCCGTGGCGGACCTGGGCCGGAGCGATCTGCGCTGTGTCTTTGTGGGTGACGGGCCTGAGCGCTATCGCGACGAGATGGTGGCGCTGGCTCGCTCGCTGGGCATTGAGTCGGTCGTTCAGTTCGTCGGTCCGTGCCGCGACATGGCCGCGGCCTACAAGGCAGCCGACGTGGTGGTGTCGGCCTCCACCGACCCGGAGGGGTTTGGTCGGGTGGTGGCCGAGGGCATGGCCATGGGCCGGCCGGTGGTGGCCAGCGCCCATGGCGGTGCCGTGGAGCAGCTTGATGGCGGCGCGCTCGGCTGGCTGACGCCGCCGGGTGACGCGGCGGCGCTGGCCCGCGGGCTGGCCGAGGCGCTGGCCCTGGACGGTGACAGCCGGGCCGACCTGGCGCGCCGCGCCATGGACCATGTGCGGACGCACTATGATCAGCGCCTGATGTGCCGCCGCACGCTGGCTGTCTATAGCGAGCTCTTGGCCGGCGGCACGAGGCCCGAAGCGGCAAGCGTTCCGGCGTGACTGCCGTCCTGGTGATCAAGCACGGAGCGCTGGGTGACCTGGTGCAGGCCATGGATGCGTTGCAGGCGATCCGCCGTCACCATGGCGATGACACGGTGGTGGCCCTGACCGCGCCGGCCTTCGCGCCGCTGCTGGAGGCCTGCCCGTGGGTGGACCGGGTCTGGATCGACACGCGACCCGGCCCGTGGCAGGTCGGCGCCTGGCTGGCGCTGGCCCGCCGCATGGCCGCCGCCCGCTTCGCCCGTGTCTATGACTTGCAGAACTCCGGTCGCACCCGCTGGTATCGCCGGCTGCGACGGCTGGCCGGTGACCGCAGCAGCCAGTGGTGCGGCACCGATCCGATGGCCGACGTGGCGCATGTGGACCCGACCTTCCGTCAGCGCCACAACCAGGACAATCTGGCCCGCCTGCTGGCGACAGCCGGAATCACCGTTGAGCCGCAGGCGGACCTGTCCTGGCTCGACGGCGACATAGCAGAGCTGACGCCAGCCGGGCGTTTTGTTCTGCTGGTTGCCGGCTCGTCGCCTGGCCATCCTGAGAAACGCTGGCCGGCATTGTCTTTCGCCGTGTTGGCGCAGGGCCTGGTGAAAGACGGACTGACACCGGTGTTGATCGGCGGCGCGGCCGAAATGGCTGTGCTGGACGAGATCGCCCTGGTTTGCCCCGGCGCCCTCAATCTGGCCGGCCGCACCAGCCTTGGCCAGGTGGCGGCGCTGGCCCGCCGCGCCGCCGGCGCGGTCGCCGGCGACACCGGCCCGGCCTTCATCATCGCGGCGGTGGGGTGTCCGCTGACCTGGCTGCTGTCGGCCCATGGCAATCCGCGGCGCTCGACTCCGCGCGGTGCCTCCGTTGCGGTGCTACAGCGCGACGCGATTGCGGCCATCACGGTGGATGAGGTGCGGCGCGCTCTGGCCCTGCGGCCCAGCGGACCGGCGGCGGATGCCGATTGAGCAAGCGTTAACCAAAACAAGCCAGAGTGGCGGCCGGATTCGGTGAATACGGACCGGGCGGCCGGCTTTGGTGTCGGCCACCGACAGAGTATAAGGGAGGTATGAGCATTTCGGCGCAAACACAGGCGGCGGCAGTCGTCATCACCCTGCCGGACGGCAGCACCCGCAGCTTCGAGGGCCCGGTCACCGGCGGCGAGATCGCCGCAGCCATCGGCAAGGGGCTGGCCAGAGCGGCCGTCGCCATGCGCGTGGATGGGGTGGCCATGGACCTGTCGCGGGTGATCGACCGCAACGCCAGTGTGGCCATCATCACCCGCGACAGCGCCGACGGGCTGGAGCTGTTGCGCCATGATGCAGCGCACGTCCTGGCCGAGGCGGTGAAAGAGCTGTGGCCGGACGTGCAGATTACCATCGGCCCGGTGATCACCGACGGCTTCTACTATGACATTGCCCGCGACGAGCCGTTTGCGCCCGAGGATCTGGCGGTGATCGAAGCGCGTATGCGGGAGATCGTCAAACGCGACGAACCGATCAGCCGCGAGGTGTGGGAGCGCGAGGCAGCCATCCAGTTCTTCAAGGACATGGGCGAGCACTACAAGGCCGAGATCATTGAGGACCTGCCGCGTGGCGAGGACATTACGCTTTACCGGCAGGGCGATTTCATTGACCTGTGCCGGGGCCCGCACCTGCCGTCCACCGGCAAGCTGGGCACGGCCTTCAAGCTGTTGAGCGTGGCCGGCGCCTACTGGCGGGGTGATTCGCGCAACGCCATGCTGCAGCGCATCTATGGCACCGCGTGGCACGACGACAAGGCGCTGGCCGACTATGTGCATCGGCGCGAGGAAGCGGAGAAGCGCGATCATCGCCGCCTGGGCCGCGATCTCGGTCTGTTCCACATGCAGGAAGAGGCGGCCGGCTCCACCTTCTGGCATCCCAAGGGCACCATTCTGTGGCGCATCGTCGAGGAGTATATGCGCGGCCGCATCGCCGGCGCCGGTTACCAGGAGATTCGCACACCCCAGCTTATGGATCGCTCCCTGTGGGAGGCGTCGGGCCATTGGGAGAAGTTCGGCGAGCACATGTTCACGTCCCAGTCCAAGGACGACCGTGTCCTGGCCCTGAAGCCGATGAACTGTCCGGGTCATGTGCAGATATTCAAGCAAGGGCTGAAGAGCTACCGCGACCTGCCGGTTCGTTTCTCAGAGTTTGGCTGCTGTCATCGCAACGAGCCATCGGGCGCGCTGCACGGCCTGATGCGGGTGCGGCAGTTCTATCAGGACGATGCGCATATCTTCTGCACCCAGGAGCAGCTTGTGACGGAGGTGAAGGATTGTTGCGACCTGCTCTACGCCACCTATACCGATTTCGGCTTCAGCGACATCGAGGTGAAGTTCGCCGACCGGCCTTCGGTGCGGGTCGGCGATGATGCCACATGGGACCGGGCGGAAGCGGCGTTGCTGGAGGCGACCGAAGCAGCCGGCCTGGAGACGGTGCACAATCCGGGCGAGGGGGCGTTCTATGGCCCCAAGCTGGAGTTTCATTTGCGCGACGCCATCGGCCGTCAGTGGCAGTGCGGCACCATCCAGATGGATTTCGTCCTGCCCGAACGGCTCGACGCCACCTATATCGGCGAGGACGGCGGTAAACACCGGCCGGCCATGATCCACCGCGCCATACTGGGGTCGATCGACCGTTTTCTGGGCATTCTGATCGAGCACTATGCGGGCCACTTCCCGCTGTGGCTGGCGCCGCAGCAACTGGCAGTGGCGACCATCACCAATGACGCCGACGATTATGCCGGCCGGGTGCTGGCCGCCTGCCGGGCGGCCGGTCTGCGCGGTGAGATCGACAAGCGCAACGAAAAGATCTCCTACAAGGTGCGCGAGCACAGCCTGCAGAAAGTGCCGGCGATTCTGGTGGTCGGCCGCCGCGAGGCGGAGGAGGGCACGGTCGCCGTCCGCCGTCTGGGCAGCCAGGCGCAGGAGACCCTGACCCTGGAGCAGGTCGTCGCCAGCCTGGTGGCGGAGGCCAGGGTGCCGACCCTGGGCCATCTGGCCATCGCCGGGCCGGGCCAGGGATCGGCCGTGGCCGGCGGTGTGGCGCGGTTCTGAGCGGCGTGGCCGGCCCGGCCCGCCGCTGGTGAAAGAATCGGCTGCCGCCGGCGCCGGCGAGCCTGTATAGTGGCGCCAGAGGCCAATCGGTCGCTGTTGCGGCGGAATTGACCGGATCAACTGAACAGGAGTTACGACCATAGCTCGTCCAAACAGCCTGACCCCGCCCCAGAAGGATGGGCCGCGGATCAATGAAGACATTCGAGTGGCACAGGTGCGCCTGATCGGCGCCGAAGGTGAGCAGGTCGGTGTGGTATCCACCGAAACGGCCATGGAAATGGCGGCCGAGGCCGGGCTCGACCTGGTGGAAGTGGCCGGCACGGCCGACCCGCCAGTGTGCAAGATCCTCGATTATGGCAAGCTGAAATACGTCAATCAGAAGAAGAAGAACGAACAGCGCAAACGCCAGAAAACGTTTGAAATCAAAGAGATCAAGATGCGCCCGGGCATCGAGGACCACGATTATGAGGTCAAGATGCGCAATGTCCGCAAGTTCCTGGGCGACGGCGACAAGGTCAAGGTGACGCTACGGTTTCGCGGCCGCGAACTGGCCCACCAGGACCTGGGCGCCAAGGTTCTCGACCGGGTGCGCGACGATCTGGAAGAGCAGGTCAAGGTCGAACAGTTCCCCCGTATGGAGGGACGCCAGATGGTGATGGTGATCGCCCCGCGCTGAGGCGAGGTCGCCGCCGGCGGCAAAACCGCTCAGGCACTGGGCGGCAAAGCCGCGGGGGCGGTATGCGGCAAAGCCGCGGGGGCAATCCGACGGGCCGCGGCGGGCCCGGGATTGTTGCCAGTTGGCCCGGTGTCGGGCTTGCCATGAGCCTGGCACAACTCTATAAACGCGCCTTCGCCTAGGGGTTTCTCCGGGTCGGGGTCCGGCCGAGGGCCGGCGGGCGGCCAGACATAATTCGCCTGAGGGCTGTTCGGACGGGGCTGTTTCCCGTGGATGCCGGACAGGACAAGACGCCGGCGGCCCGTGCGGGCGGTTGTGGCTGTATTTGGGAGACGGACGGCAATGCCGAAGCTGAAGACCAAGAGTGCCGTCAAGGGCCGCTTCAAGGTGACCGGCACCGGCAAGATCCGGTTCAACCGTGCCTATAAGCGCCACATGCTGAGCAACAAGGTGCAGAAGATGAAGCGCCAGGTGCGCGGCACCGGCATCCTGGCCGCCGCCGATGCGCGCATCGTTCGCACTTACATGCCCTACGGGCGGAGCTGAGCCATGGCACGGGTCAAACGTGGCGTCACCAAACGCGCCAGAATCCGCAAAATCATCCTGCAGTCGAAGGGCTTTCGCGGTCGCGGCAGCACCGCCTATGTGGTGGCCCGCGAGCGGCTGGAGAAGTCGCTGCAATACGCCTATCGCGATCGCCGTCAACGCAAGCGTCAGTTCCGCGCCCTGTGGATCCAGCGCATCAACGCCGGCGCCCGTGAGCACGGCCTGACCTATTCCACGTTTATGGACGGCATCAAGCGGGCCGGGCTGGAGCTGGACCGCAAGGTGCTGGCGGATCTGGCGGCGCGTGAGCCGGACGCCTTCAAGACGCTGGTCGATCAGGCGCAGACCGCACTGGCTTCTGCGGCCTGACACGCCGCCTGGTCAGGCGGCCTGATCGGGCGCTGGGGAGACCCGTCACGGCGGAGAGACTCCGTGACCAGGAGGCCGGTCCCACCGCGCCTCCTTTTGTTTTAGTCTTGCCCCCACACGCCGCACCTTCCTTCGAATCAGTCAGACCGCAAGCCAGACAGCAAGTCGGAGTCCGACGCCATGGCCAGTGCGACAGAGGCCGCACACCAGGAGATTGAACGGGAACTCGGCGCGCGCATTGCCGCGGCGGACAGTCTCGACGCGCTGGAGACGGTGCGGGTGGAGGCGTTGGGCCGGCAAGGTCGTGTCACCGAGATGATGAAGGGACTGGGCGCCCTGCCGGGCGACCAGCGTCGCGCGGCGGGCCAGGCGCTCAACGCCCTGAAGGACCGTCTGCAGGCGGCGCTGGAAGCGCGCCGTGCCGTTCTGGCCGGGGCCGAACGCACCGCCCGGCTGGCGACGGAAACCCTTGATCCCACCTTGCCGGTGAGGCCGGAAGCGGCCGGCCGCATCCACCCGCTGAGTCAGGTGATGGATGAAGTGGTGGCGATCTTTGCGGCTATGGGATTTCGTGTCGCCGAGGGACCGGATGTGGAGGATGATTTCCACAACTTCACAGCGCTCAACATGCCGCCCGAGCATCCGGCGCGGCAGATGCACGACACATTCTATCTGCCGCCGGGCGACGACGGCGCGCCGCGCCTGCTGCGGACCCATACCTCGACCGTGCAGATTCACACCATGATGAACGGCACACCGCCGTTTCGCGTCATCGCACCGGGCAAGACCTATCGGGTCGACAGCGACGCCACCCACACTCCCATGTTCCACCAGGTGGAAGCCCTGCTGATCGACGAGGCGACCCACATGGGCCACCTCAAGGGCTGCATCATGGAGTTCTGCCGTACCTTCTTCGAAGTGGAAGACCTCAAGTTCCGCTTCCGACCGAGCTTCTTTCCCTTCACCGAGCCATCGGCGGAGGTGGATATCGGCTGCGCCCGCGACGGCGGCAGTATCCGCATCGGCGAGGGCAGTGACTGGCTGGAGATTCTGGGCTGCGGCATGGTCCATCCAAAAGTGCTGGAGAATTGCGGCATTGATTCCGGCCGCTATCAGGGTTTCGCGCTGGGTATGGGGCTGGACCGCATCGCCATGCTGAAATACGGCATTCCCGATCTGCGCACCTTCTTCGAGGCGGACCTGCGCTGGCTGCGCCACTACGGTTTCGCGGCGCTGGATGTGCCGCGTCTGGCCACCGGTCTGACCGGCGGGCTGACGCCGGTGCCGGCGCGCGGCGGCGGGCGCTAGACCCATGCGTTTTACTCTCTCCTGGCTGGCCCGGCATCTGGATTTCGACGCTGATCTGGCGACCATCACCGAGCGCCTGACCATGCTGGGTCTGGAGGTGGAGAAGGTGGTGGACCGTGCCGCCGACCTGGCGCCGTTTACGGTGGCCCGGGTGATCGAGGCGCGGCCGCATCCCGATGCCGACCGTCTGCAGGTCTGTCGGGTCGAGACCGCCGGCGGCGAGGTGGAGGTGGTGTGCGGCGCACCCAACGCACGCACCGGCCTGGTGGGGGTCTTTGCCGCCGCCGGCACTATCATTCCCGGCACGGGATTGCACCTGAAGAAGAGCAAGATTCGCGGCGTCGAGAGCAACGGCATGTTGTGCTCCGAGCGCGAGATGGGCCTGTCCGACGCCCATGAGGGCATCATTGAGTTGCCTGAAGGCACAACCGTCGGCACCCCCTTCGCCGAGATCCTGGGTCTGGACGATCCGATGATCGAGGTGCAGATCACACCCGACCGGGCCGACTGCCTTGGCGTCGCCGGCATCGCCCGCGATCTGGCGGCGGCCGGGCTTGGCCGCCTCAAGCCGTTCGACACGACGCCGCTGGCCGGCACCTTCGCCAGCCCGACCGCATGGCGCCGCGACCTGCCGGCGGATGCGGCGGACGCCTGTCCCTTCGTCGCCGGCCGCACGTTCCGCAATCTGCGCAACGGGCCGAGCCCGGAATGGGCGCAGCAGCGGCTGAAAGCCATCGGCCTGCGTCCCATCTCTGCGTTGGTGGATATCACCAACCTGCTGACCTATGACCTGGGCCGGCCCCTGCACGTCTTCGACGCAGGCAAGATCCGCGGCGACCTGACCATGCGTCTGGCGCAGGATGGCGAGGAGGTGCTGGCCCTGGATGGCCGGACCTATCGGCTGGACGACGGGGCCATTGTCATCGCCGACCAAACGGGCGTGCATGGCATCGGCGGCATCATGGGTGGCGCTGGGTCCGGTTGCAGCGAGACGACCACGGAGGCCTTTCTGGAGGTGGCGCTGTTCGATCCGGTCCGTGTTGCCGCCACCGGTCGCCGGCTCGGGATTGAGAGCGACGCGCGCTATCGTTTCGAACGGGGGGTTGATCCGCAGTCGGCGGTATGGGGCGCGGAGGTCGCCGCCCGTCTGATCCTGGAGTGGTGTGGCGGCGAAGCCAGCCAGGTGGTCACCGCCGGCACCCTGCCGCAGCCGGAGCAGGTGGTCAGCCTGCGCGGCGACCGGGTGGCGACGCTGGGCGGCGGCGACGTGCCGGCCGCGGACCAGGCCCGCATCCTGACCAGCCTTGGCTTCGACGCGGCGGAAACGAAGCCGGACGCCACCGCATGGCGGGTGCCGTCATGGCGTAGCGATATCGACGGCGAGGCGGATCTGGTGGAAGAGGTGCTGCGGGTGTGGGGTCTGGACCGCATTACGCCGGTATCGGTGGTGCCCGGCGGTAGTATTCCGGGGCCGGCCGTGACGGCGGAGCAGCGTCGCCTGCAAGTGCTGCGCCGGGTGCTGGCGGCGCGCGGTCTGTATGAGGCGGTGACCTGGTCCTTTACCGGCCAGGCCCAGGCCCTGACTTTTGGCGGCGGGGCCGCCGCGCTGCGTCTGGTTAATCCCATCAGCGCCGATCTTGACGCCATGCGGCCATCGCTGCTGGTCAATCTGCTGGCGGCCACAGGGCGCAACCTGGCCCGTGGCCAGGGCGATTTCGGCCTGTTCGAAGTAGGGCCGCAATATGGTGTGGCCGGCAGTGATAATGATCTGATGGCCGGCCAGATGACTGCCGCATCGGGTGTGCGGTGTGGTGTGATGGACGGCGGTTGGGCGGCCCGGCCCCGGCCGGTGGATCTGTATGACGCCAAGGCCGATGCTCTTGCCGCGCTGGAGGCGCTGGGCGCACCGGTGGCATCGTTGCAGACCCGACGCGAGGCGCCGGCCTGGTATCATCCGGGACGTTCCGCCGTGCTGGCGCTGGGGCCCCAGGTGCTGGCCGCCTTTGGCGATATCCATCCCGATGTGGCGGCGGCTTTTGATCTGGCCGTACCGGCGACCCTGTTCGAGGTCTATGCCGATCGTGTGCCCGGTCCGCGCCGGGCAAAGACCGCAAGCGGTGCGGCCCGCCCGCCGCTGGCCTTGTCGCCCTATCAGCCGGTGACCCGCGACTTCGCCTTTGTGGTGGCGGCGGACGTGGCGGCCGAAAGTCTGATCCGCGCGGCACGGGGTGCCGACCGTGATCTCATCAGCGAGGTCAGGCTGTTCGACGTCTATCAGGGAGCGGAGCTGGGCGACGGCAAGGTGTCTCTGGCCATAGCGGTCACCCTGCAGCCCATGACCGCCACGCTTACCGACAAGGAGATCGAAGCGGTGGCTGCCCGTGTGGTTGCAGCGGTTGAGAAAGCCACCGGCGGCCGGCTGCGCCGGTGAGCAGCGTCAGACGATCCGGCGGCACACCGGGCGTGAATCGTTTTCGCGCTTCCCCTGCCGGGCGCGCGGCCCTAGACATGCGCCATGCCTGACCTGTCGCACATCCGCAACTTCGCCATCATCGCCCATATCGATCATGGTAAATCGACCCTGGCCGACCGCCTGATCCAGACGTGCGGCGGGCTGACCGAGCGCGAAATGAAGAGCCAGGTCCTCGACCAGATGGATATCGAGCGCGAGCGCGGTATCACCATCAAGGCGCAGACCACTCGCCTGACGTGGCAGGCGAAGGACGGCGAGACCTATATCCTGAACCTGATGGATACGCCCGGCCATGTGGACTTCAGCTATGAAGTGTCACGTTCTCTTGCCGCGTGCGAAGGGTCAATCCTGGTGGTGGATTCCAGCCAGGGCGTTGAGGCGCAGACCCTGGCCAATGCCTATCTGGCGATCGAGGCCGGGCATGAAACCGTGCCGGTGCTGAACAAGATCGACCTGCCGGCGTCGGAGCCGGAGCGGGTGGCGCGGGAGATCGAGGACGTCATCGGTATTGGCGCCGATGATGCAATTCGCGTTTCGGCCAAGACCGGCGAAGGCATCAGCGATCTGCTGGAAGCGATCGTGACGCGCCTGCCGGCGCCAAAGTCCGGCGATGCGGCGGCCCCTCTGAAGGCGATGCTGGTGGACTCATGGTATGACACCTATCTCGGCGTCGTGGTGCTGGTGCGTATTCATGACGGCGTCATGCGCAAGGGTATGCGCATCCGCATGATGGGGACCGGCGCGGTGCACCCGGTAGAGCAGGTGGGCGTATTCACGCCGAAGGGGCTGATTGTCGATGCACTGGGGCCGGGCGAGGTTGGCTTTATCACCGCCAGCATCAAGAGCGTCGCCGACTGTCGCGTTGGCGATACGCTGACGGATGAGCGGCGGCAGACTGACAAGGCCCTGCCGGGCTTCCGGCCGTCCGTGCCGGTGGTGTTCTGCGGGCTGTTTCCGGCGGATGCCAGCGAGTTTGAGCACTTGCGCGACAGCCTGTCCAAGCTGGCGCTGAACGACGCCAGCTTTCAGTACGAACCGGAGACAAGCCAGGGGCTGGGCCATGGATTTCGCTGTGGCTTTCTTGGCCTGCTGCACCTGGAGATCATTCAGGAGCGGCTCGACCGTGAGTTCAACCTGGACCTGATCGCCAGCGCGCCGAGCGTGGTCTATCACCTGACCATGACCGACGGCAGCACCCTGGATCTGCACAACCCGGTGGACATGCCGGACCCCACCCGCATCGCCCGCATCGAGGAGCCATGGATCAAGGCCACCATCCTGGTGCCGGACGACTATCTCGGCGCGGTGCTGACCCTGTGCACCGACCGCCGTGGTGAACAGATCGACCTGACCTATGCCGGTGGTCGGGCGATGGTGGTCTATCGCCTGCCGCTGAACGAGGTGGTGTTCGATTTTTATGATCGCCTGAAGAGTGTATCGCGCGGCTATGCCAGTTTTGACTATGAGCTGGAGCGCTATCAGGTAGGCGATCTGGCGCGGGTGGATATCCTGATCAACGGTGAGCCCGCCGACGCGCTGTCTACGGTGGTCCATCGCGACCAGGCGGAGCGTCGTGGCCGGGCTCTGTGCGCGCGGCTGAAGGAGCTGGTGCCGCGGCAATTGTTCAAGGTGGCGATCCAGGCGGCCATTGGCGGCCGGGTCATTGCACGGGAGACCCTGAGCGCGCTGCGCAAGGACGTCACCGCCAAGTGCTATGGCGGCGACATCACCCGGAAGAAAAAGCTTCTGGAGAAGCAGAAGGCGGGCAAGAAGAAGATGCGTCAGTTCGGTCAGGTGGAAGTGCCGCAGTCGGCCTTTATCGAGGCCCTGCGCCTGCCCGACGACTGAGGTTGGCCCCGCGCGCCTGCGCGCGAGTCCATCTGAGTCCGGCGCTCCTAGAGGATGATGAAGGGGACCGTCGCCACCAGCAGCAGCGCCAGAGTCAGGTTGATGGCGCGACGCACCCGCCGGCCGGACCACAAGCGCGCCAGGCCGGTACCGAACAGGGTCCAGATCAGAGTGGAGGGCGCGGCCACGATCATGGCCACGGCCAGCATGGTCAGCGCCCCGGTCAGCGGGGCGCTGTCCGGCAGGAAGGAAGAGGTGGCGGTCAGGCCCATGACCCACGCCTTGGGATTGACGTACTGGAAGGCGGCGGCCTGCCACAGGGTGAGGGGCCGCGCGGCGCTGCCGGACTGAACCTCACCGGCGCGGGCGATGCGCCAGGCCAGATAGAGCAGATAGGCGGCGCCGGCTGTCTTAAGCGCAATGCGAACCTCCGGCACCTGCTCGTACAGGGTGCCGAGGCCGAGCGCACACAGGAACACCAGGCTGGCGAAGCCGATGACGATGCCGGCTATGTGGCCGGTGGTGCGGCGCAGGCCGAAGTTCATGCCCGAGGCGGCGAGCATGGTGTTGTTGGGTCCCGGCGTGATGGACGCCACAAGCAGGAACCAGGCGAGCGGCAGAAGCGTGGTGTAGGTCATGGCGCGGGAAGGGAGTCAGGCGGCAGGCATCGGCGTCAGGGCCCGGCCCGGACCTGGCGACAGGATCTAGCGCCGTCGCCGGCGACCGGACGTGGCCATCAGCATGAAGGCGAGGCCCAGCACACCGCAGACCGGGATCGCCGGCCACAGCAGTACGCTCTGAATCACCGGGTCCCACAATTCTGGCAGGAGATAGCGCTGGACCACCGGCTGCGCCAGTTGCAGGGAATCCGGGTGCAGACGGAACCACAGCTCGCCGGGAGTGGTCCAGCGAAAGGGCGCGTCGGACAGCAGCCTGAGGCCGTCCAGGACGACGGCCCAGGCGGTGAGGGCGAGAAAGCCCAGACCCAGCAGGCCCGAGATGAGGCGCAGCACGACCATGGGCCAAGTCTAGCGCGCCGGTGGCCGTCTGGCGCGGAAAAACACCAGCCGCGGCTGGTGGGAGACGCGGAGTCCCGGCGGCGGCTGGTTGGGTCGGCAATGGCGCCGGTCAGGCTGGGGCCGCCAGAGCCCGCGCCGCCACGCATCAGGGCCACGCCCGTGCTTTGTGTGGCGGCGGAGTTCAGCGGCAGGAGGGATTTTCGCCGGCCGGAGCGCCGGCGGGGTTGCACCCGGACGGCGGAACCGGCTATCTGGCGGCGCCCGGAGGGGTGGCCGAGTGGTTTAAGGCGCACGCTTGGAAAGCGTGTGTACGCTAACCCCGTACCGCGGGTTCGAATCCCGCCCCCTCCGCCATTAAGTCATTGATATTGAAGGAGTTTCTTTAGGATTGCAAACTCTCGGTACGGCTTGCGGGGTTCCGCGGCCTTTTCACTAGGGCACTGTAGTTGGGCGAACCGGAGAGACGAGTAGCCGGCAGCTGAGACGAGGAAGCCAGTAATTTTCTCTGCCGGCCAGAACGGCGGTTCGCTTTCGCAGAATCGAGCCGCTACTTGAATCCGAGCAATGTGCGTTGCTCCTGCCAGTCGAGTGGGAGATCGCAATGCTTGATCAACCACTCAGCCGTAAGGTCTTCGGGCGCGTCGCCCGCGAGAATCTTCTCGACGATGTCCGGTGCAAAAAAGGCAAGTGGCATCATCCGCGTAACATAGCGGTCGCTGTAGCCTTCTCTCCTGGCAATAGCTTTGAGTGATGGTGACTGGCCTTTCACCAGTTCATCGAACCAGTGGTGAGCCCGAGCGACAGCCTTGATCAATGCCGGGTCTAGTGTCGTCGTGCTATCGCTGCTCCCGTCAAGAACAAGCTTCATCTCGACGCCGCGACGCCTGATCCGCGTTGGCACTGCATGGCGAACGACCATGTCTCGTTCGTTCGTGATCGGGGACAGATTCAGGCTGAAGGCCAGCCGGTCGGGCGCGAGGTCGACACGTCTGACGAGTTCTAGACTCTCGCCGGTCCATCGAGCGACCGCATCGAGCAGCGCAGAGACTTGGTTCGCCGCCATTCCGCTGTCCCGTGCGGCCCGCGTCAGAGCGTCTTGATCGGCGAGCAGACCCCGGACGGATTCCGCCACGATTCGCTCGATCTCGCGGGCGGGCAGTCGCCAACTGCTTTGGTCCCTGCTCTCGGCGACCGTCCCGTCAATCAGCCGCTTGGAGACGTAGTACCTATAGCGCCGGCCGGACTTCACCGCGTGGCTCGGGGTCAGCGGCTTGCCCGCCTCGTCGAATAGCTTCCCCATGAGTGGGCTGGAGTCGGTGGAACGGGTGGTCGATGATCGGCTTGGAGTATTGCCGGCGAGCGTCGCCTGAATGGCCTCCCAGATTTCCGGATTGATGATCGCCGGGTGCTGACCCTCATAGACCTTCCCCTTGTGAGCGATGTGGCCGGCGTAGAGCGGGTTGCCCAGCATCTTGTAGATGTGGCCGCGGCTGAGTGGCCGGCCACCGCGCATGCGGCCGTCCATGCCGCTGCGGCGCTTGGTAGTCAGGCCCAGCCGGTCGGCTTGCTCTTTCACGCGACGGACATTGCTGTGCTCGAGATAGAGCCGGAACAGGGTACGGACGGTCTCGGCTTCGGCCTCGTTGATCTTGAGCGTCCGCCCATCGGGTTCGTAGCCCAGTGGCACGTACCCGCCCATCCACATGCCTTTGGCCTTTGAGGCGGCGATCTTGTCGCGGATGCGCTCGCCCGTCACCTCGCGCTCGAATTGAGCGAATGACAGCAGCATGTTGAGGGTCAGCCGGCCCATGGAGGTGGTGGTATTGAACTGTTGGGTCACCGAGACGAATGAGACGCTGTGAGCGTCGAACACATCGACGATTCGGGCAAAGTCTGAGAGAGAGCGGGTCAGGCGGTCCACCTTGTAGACGACCACGGTATCGATCCTGCGGGCCCGGATGTCAGTGAGCAGCTGCTGCAGACCAGGTCGCTCCATGGTGCCGCCGGAGACCCCGCCATCGTCGTAACCTGTGGGAACGGGTTTCCAGCCTTCGCCCGCCTGGCTCCTGATATAGGCCGCGCAGGCCTCGCGCTGGGCGTCCAGGGAGTTGAAGTCCTGCTCCAGCCCCTCTTCGGAGGAC